>JAVVPF010000026.1:0-42157 GCA_036655895.1 Cloacibacillus sp.
GCGCGGCTGAGCGAATATCTCAGCGTCGGGCACTTCGCCTTCAAGCGTGTCCATCGGCACGCGGATGTGTACGGGGCCGGGACGTCCGGATGATGCCAGACGAAAGGCGCGGCGGATCAGAAAAGGGATTTCCGAGGCCTTGTTTATTGTAAACGAGTCTTTTGTTATGCTTTTGAAGAGCGCCGTCTGGTCGAAGCCGGTGAGCATGTTTTTCGGGCCTGTAGCAAGGTCTATGTCCGTCGTTATGACCAGCATAGGGACGCAGGACTGAAATGCTTCGACGACGCCGGGCACCATGTGCGTCGCGCCGACGCTCGGACCTTCACAGACGCCGACTTTGCCGGAGGATCTCGCGTAGGCGTCGGCCATGAAGACTGAGTTTCGTTCATCGCGCGTCAGATGGTAGTTTATCTCGGGATAATCCTCCCACGCGTCGTAGAGCGAGAGCGTCGTTTCGCCCGGCAGTCCGAAGACGTCGGTCACTTCGTATAATTTAAGCATTTCCAGCAGAGCCTTGTTCGCTTTCATAATTAATATCCTCCTAAAAAGTACGAGCCTAATATAGTTCATCATAAATGATTGATTAATCTCGCATAAGCATAGCTAATTTTTGCATTTCAGTCAATAGCCGCCGCTTTAAATAAAAAATATTGACATGATACGCGACAGCTTTTATAATGAGCATCACTTACTACTCTTCATTGATGAATGGAACAACGGACGAGCGTCTGAAATTATCAAAATCATAAGGAGGCATCTGTTATGAAAAAGATCAAAATCGTTGTAGCGGGAGGCGGCTGGGGAGGCTGCGCCGCAGCAATAGCTGCGGTAAAGGCGGGAGCTGATGCCGTGCTCCTTGAACGCGCGGATATGCTGCTTGGCACCGGACTGGTGGGAGGCATCTTCCGCAACAACGGCAGATACACCGCGGCTCAAGAGATGGAAGCGATGGGCGGAGGCGACCTTTTTCACGTCATGGACGAAAACTCCGGCCATAAAAACATCGAGTTCCCCGGCCACGCGCACGCAAGCCTTTATAACGTCTATACGATAGAGCCGGCCGTAAAAAAATATTTGCAGGATATGGGCGTGGAGGTGGCGACAAACGCCTCCGTTATGAAGATTGAAAAGAAGGACGGCAAAGTGGCCTCCGTTACGACGCGCGACGGCGCCGTTTATGAGGGCGACGCCTTTGTGGACGCAACGGGCACGTCGGCCAATCCCGCCAACTGCGTGAAATACGGCAACGGCTGCGCAATGTGCATCCTGCGCTGCCACACCTTCGCGCCGCGCGTCTCCATCTGCACGCTTGCGGGCATTGAGGAATGGAACGGGCGCAAGAAGGACGGTTCGCTTGGCGCGATGAGCGGCTCGTGCAAGCTCTTTAAGGAATCGCTTGGAGCAGAGATAGTGAAGGAGCTTAATGAAAAGGGCGTCTGCGTTGTGCCTATCCCGGCTGCTGCGAACATGAGCGAAAAGCTTGGAATGAAGGCCTGCCAGCAGTACGCGACGAAGGCTTTCGCGGAGAACATAATTCTGCTCGACACCGGCCCCGCAAAGCTTATGACGCCTTTCTTCCCTCTGGAAAAACTGCGCATGGTGCCGGGCTTTGAGAACGCGCGCTTTGAGGACCCCATCGGCGGCGGCAAGGGCAATTCGATGCGTTATTTCCAGTTCGCAAATTGCAGCCGCACCTTACAGGCGCAGGGAGAGGTGGACAACATCTTCTGCGCCGGCGAAAAGGGCGGCGCGATGGTGGGACACACTGAGGCGGTAGTGACGGGCACACTTGCCGGCAACAACGCGGTGCGTCTGGCGGCGGGCGAGGCTCTTCTTGAGCTGCCAAGCGCGCTTGCCGTGGGCGATTTCGTCAATCACGTCGTTGACGAGATGAAGGACGACGCAAAGCGCGGCACGAAATACACCTTCTCCGGCTCCGTTTATTTTGAGCGCATGAAGGAGCTCGGCCTCTACGACTGCGATCTCTCCTCAATAGAAGAAAAGGTGGCAAAGGCCGGCATGACCGACATCTTCGCCAAAAAAATAAAATAGCTCGCCCGCGCTCGGCATTTGCACGTTCCCTATTTGAAGGAGGCGTTTTTAGTTGGTTCCAGACCTTACAATAATCCACTATATTTATGTAGCCGTCGTTTTGATCTGCATCACGCTAATGCTCTGCCGCAAGGACATTGTAATCGCCTGCGTCATCGGCACGTTTTTGATAGGCGTCGTTTATAAAGGCTCCGTCATCGCCGCCATTCAGGTGCTTTTTACGGCGCTTATGGTGGCCGGCACCGACCTCTTTGGGATTATGCTGGTGATTTCGCTGATGGTGGCGATGCTCCGCGTGCTGAACAGGATGGGGGCGGACTACCTGATATTCCTGCCCTTTAAAAAGATAATCACAGGGCCGAATCAGGCCTATATATTCCTGGGCATCATCGCGTACATTTCCGCGTCGCTTTTCTGGCCGACGCCGGCTACCGCGCTTGTCGGAACGCTGCTCATCCCGGTCTGCATAAGGGCGGGGCTTACTCCGATGGCGGCCGCCGTCGCTGTGAACATTTTCGGCCACGGCATGGGGCTTTCGGGCGATTTAGTCATTCAGGGGGCGCTTAAGCTCTCATCGACTGCGGCAAACGTGACGGTGGACGACCTGTTTTTTAAGGTTGCCTTGCTTTCCGTGACGACGGGCATCGTTGCCGGCTTCGTCGCGTGGGTGATGCTGCGCAGGGAGCTGAAAACTTTCAAAGGCTCCGCGGAGTGGGAAAAATATGAAGAGACTGCCGAGCACCACGCGGAATATAAACCCTGCGCCATCTATTTCGCGGTGGGCGTGCCGCTGGTTTTCGCCGCGATAATCGGGTGTATGATCCGCTATGACATAAAGGGCGGGGACGCGACCGCTCTCATCGGCGGCACCGCGCTCATGCTGCTTACTATTGGGACTATCGTCAACGACAGGAGAAAGAGTTTTGACGATATGGTCGGCTTTCTTAAAGAGGGCTTTTTGTTTGGGATAAAAATTTTCGCGCCCGTCATCCCCATCGCCGCCTTTTTCTTCCTCGGCGCGAACTCCGTGACGGACATTTTAGGCAGCGGCGCGCCAAAGGCGCTCTTTGACGTAGGCCAATGGCTTGCCTTCCATCTTCCGATGGGCCGCGTTCCCGTCGCCTTCGGTAATCTCATCGTCGGCATGATAGCGGGCATCGAAGGCTCCGGCTTCACAGGGCTGCCGCTTACGGGAAGCCTCGCGCAGGCGATAGGCGGGCCTCTTGGCCTCAACGTCGCCTACATAGCCGCAGTCGGGCAGATGGGCTCTATATGGACGGGCGGCGGGTGCCTCGTGCCGTGGGCCTTCGGGCTTGCCGCGACCGCGGGCATCTCGGGAGTGAATCCAACGGAGCTTGCAAGAAGAAACTTTTTCCCTGTATGCTGCGGGCTTGTCGTCTCTACGGCGCTTGCAATCTTCCTTATGTAGCTGTCACAATTTTTCATAGAAAACGTCCTCCGCGCGGCACGGCTCGGAGGACGTTTTTTATTTGCTTTATATTTTAGAGAAAGCGCGCCGCGCGAGCTTCACGCATTCGGAGAGCAGCACCACGGAAAAGCCAAGCAGCACTATCTTGCCCCATATCGCGAACGAGAGCGGAACTGTGTCGAAGAGGCCTCCGCCGTACTGCGTTATCAGCGCCTGAAGCGCGAAGGTGAGCGAAAAGACGCCTATCATCAATTTGTTGCTCGCGAAGTTGCGAAAGACGCTGACGTTTGCAAGCGCACGGCTGTTGAAGGCGTTGAAGAGCTGGCAGACGACAAAGAGTGTGAAAAGCAGAGTCGGAAGCTGTTCTTTCGCGCCGCCTATGAAGTTCGTCCAGTGCTGGGCCATGAATATCGCCGTGATATAGAGCCCGTTTATGACGATGCTGCACATCATGCCTTTTGAAACTATGCCGTCGCTTCTTTTTATCGGAGGCTGGTCCATCAGGTCGCCGCGTATCGGCTCCAGTCCCAGCGTCAATGCTGGCGGCCCGTCCATTATGATATTTACCCAAAGTATTTGAAGCGCCGTGAAGGGCGCTGAAAACCCGGCCATGATCGAGATGAGTATGACAAGCACCGACGAGAGGTTGACCGTCAGCTGGAACTGTATGAAGCGCTGAAAGTTCCTGTATATGCCGCGCCCCCACTGCACAGCCTGAACGATGGTGGCAAATGAGTCGTCAAGCAGCACGATGTCGCTTGCCTCCTTTGAGACCTCTGTACCGGAGATGCCCATCGCTATACCCACGTCGGCGTTCTTTATGGCGGGCGCGTCGTTTATGCCGTCTCCCGTGACTGCGACGACGCTGCCAAGCGCCTTCAGCGTTTTTACGACGCGCATCTTTATTGCGGGCGTACTGCGCGCTATTACGCGAATGGACGGAAGTCTGAGCGCAAGCTCTTCGTCGGAGAGGCGTTCCAGTTCGCGCGCCTCCACGGCAAGATGTCCGTCGTCAAGAATCCCCAGCTCGTCCGCGATGGCGGAGGCTGTTACGAGGTTGTCCCCCGTGAGCATCTTGATCTCAATGCCGGCGCCGCGGCACCGCTCTACGGCGGAAAAGACCTCGGCGCGCAGCGGGTCCGCGATGGCGGCAAATCCGTCAAAAGTCATGCCGCTTTCGATTGTCGAACGCGCCGCGTCATAGTCCGCGCAGGGAGCTACGGCGCGGTGCGCGAAGGCGATGACGCGGCGCGCACGCGCCTGAAACTCGGCTATCTCACCTTCAGCCCTCCGCCTTTCCTCCGCGCTCATTGCGCAGGCGGAGAGTATTTTTTCTGGGCTGCCCTTGCTGTAGGCGACAAGCGACGCGCCGTCCGCGGCTATGGTCGTCATATTTTTCGTCTCAGACGAGAAGGGAAAAACGTGGACTATCTCGCTCTTTTCGCGGACGGCGCGGTAATCGCGGCCCGCTGCGTGCACGGCCGCAAGCAGAGCGCACTCCGTGGGGTTGCCTATGAAGGAGCCGCCGCAGTCATTGCGCACCTCAGCGGTGCTGTTCAGGCAGAAGTTGCCAATAAGCGCCTCGTCCGCCAAATCTTTTGGCGCAAGCCGCGCGCCGTTTGCTACCAGCTCTTTCACGGTCATGCGGTTTTCCGTAAGAGTGCCCGTCTTATCGGAGCATATAACGTTCACGCCGCCTATCGTCTCACAGGCGGCCATTTTTTTGACGAGCGCGTTGTGCTTCGACATTTTGATGACATTTATCGCAAGCGAGACGGCGACGATGGTGGGCAGCCCTTCCGGGACGGCCGCCACGATGAGCACGATGCTGGTGATGAAGGCTTCGGAGACCGTTTCAAGCGAGGCGGCGCCACGCGCGATGAACGAGGCGAGCTGGATAAAAAAGACGGCGGCCGCGGCGCCCGTTGCGGCAAACGCTATTTTTTTACCCATGCGCGCCATTTTTTCCTGAAGCGGCGTGCTCGATTTCTCAGACGAGGCAAGCTCCCCCGCTATCTTTCCAAACTCCGTGCCGTCGCCTACGCCCGTCACCACAGCCGTACCCGCGCCCGCCGTCGCAAAGCAGCCGGAATAGATCATATTAGCGCGCTCCGCAAGCGGCGTATCGCAGTCGCCGTATACCGCCTCCGCCTCCTTGCGCGCGGGAGAGCTTTCCCCAGTGAGCGCGGATTCGTCCGCCATCAGCGCCGAAGCTGTGAG
Source organism: Cloacibacillus sp. (assembly GCA_036655895.1). NCBI lineage: Bacteria > Thermotogati > Synergistota > Synergistia > Synergistales > Synergistaceae > Cloacibacillus > Cloacibacillus sp. The sequence goes on from JAVVPF010000026.1 coordinate 5,702, forward strand.
GAGCCTTGCGTCCGCGGGGAATTTGTTTCCCGTCTCGACGTTCAAAATGTCGCCCACCACTACGTCGCACTGCGGGATAAGCTGCGGCAGCCCGCAGCGCACGACGCGCACCTTCGTCTCGTCTCCCATTCTTGAAAGCGCCTCAAAGGCCTTCGCGCTGCGCCCCTCCATGACGACCGTGATGACGGAAGAAAGCGCTATTGCCGCGATTATCCCGGCGCATTCGATAAAAACGGTCTCACGTCCGGTCATGCCGCGCGCCACGTTGACGCCTATCGTGATAAGCGCCGCCAAAATAAGCATCATGATCATCGGCTCGCGCGCTGAGGCTAGCAGCCGGCTAAACGTCGAGACCGGCTTCTGTTTTGTAAAGCTGTTTTTTCCAAAGCGCTTCCGGCTCGCCTTCACCGCGTCTGCGGAAAGCCCCACCGCCGCCTCCACGCCAAGACGCGCCAGCGTCTGTTCCGCGCTTTCCTGAAATGCCGCGCGCGCCGTTTCCTCATCTTTTCCAAACCGCATCTTCATCACACATCCTTTTTTGTCTTACAATAAAAAAATGACCCTGCATCAAGCTCCGCGAGCCGAAACAGGGTCATAAAAAAAGACTCCATGCAGCTCTACGCAGAGCAATACATGAGTCTCGTTATTTAAGACAAGCCAGACTTTTTACTGCCTAAAGCCAAGATGTTGACTTGCCACGCGTCAAACGCGCCACTACTCCCTCAAGGGTGTTTTAAATTGTCTGACTAAATTAACATCACAAATATTTTTTGTCAATAGGCGGCGCCTCCGCCACTTGCGCAAAAACGCGCGCGGCCTGTTTTCACCCTATTTTGAGAGCGCGTCTATCAGGTTTGAAAGGTGTCTTTTCATCGTCAGCTCGGCAAGCTCCGGGTCGCGCGCCTCTATCGCCTCGTAGATTTTTCTGTGCTCGCTGTTGTACAGGTGGCCCGCGTTGCGGCGTATTTTTTCAAAGGCCTTTGAGTATTCCTCTTTTTTGCGCAGAAGTTCCACTATCGCCTCAAGTATCTGATTGTGGCTCGCCGCGGCGAGCGTCCTGTGAAATTCCGTGTCGAGCGCGGAGACCGGCGCGCCGTTTTTAGCCTGCTTTTCCTGTTCGCGTACTATTTTGCAAAGAGCGTCGACCTCTTTCTGCGTGGCGTGCAGCGCCGCAAGGCGCGCGACGGCCGTCTCTACTGGCAGGCGCGCCGCGAGCAGGTCGAGCAGATAGTTTTTGTTTGTCGCGTCCACAACGTCAAGAAAGCCTTCCGTCCATTTGTCGTGCCAGCGCGCCTGTTCAAGCTCGCTAAATTTTTCCTCGCCCTTAGGCGCGATGGCGCGTCCCTGATTACTGCGCTTTTCCGTATATCCCGCGCAGTCCATGTCGCGCAGTATGCGCCCGACTGTGGCCTCGGCCTTCGCAAAGCCCTTGGTCTCCAGATAGCGCTGGATGGAGCCGGCGCCCGCGGGTTCGTCGGATTCTTTCAGGAACAAAAGTATGTTGTATATCATATCGTCACGAGACTGAAACATGCGGGACCCCTCCGGTCTGTTTTAGATGCGCTTGAATCATCATTAATGATTTAAGGATACCTAAAAGCTCCGTATAATGCAAGCCTTACGTTGCAAACAGACGCATAAATAAAAAACGCAAAGCCAGCGTTGCAGCCAGCTTTGCGTTTACCCATTAAAAACCAGTTACGCCACATAATGGACGGCGCGGCACAGGGCGTAACGCAAGCCTGTGCGCCCGTAAATAACGCGTTAGGGCCCTAGAACCCTTCCAGCGAATTTATCACCTGGGCGGTCTGGTCGTTGTCGTTGGTTACGGAGAGGATCATGAGGCTGCGCGTGCTGCGGTCTTCCGTCACTATTACCAAGGTTTTCACACCGCTTGTCGTCGTTTCGAAGGCCCAACTGTTTTCGTTGATTTTTTTGGGCTTTGTGCCGCCTATCTCGCGCGACATTTCTGATGCGGTCTGCGAGGCGCGTTCGTCGGTGTCGAAGCCCGTCATTATTGTGATGGCCGATTCGTCGCGCGGCGCGTAAAGTTCAAGCGACGCAGCCTCCGTCTTTGTGGCTGGCGTCTCCTGGTATCTCCAGCCGGCGGGCAGAGTCAGGCGCACACGCACGCCGCTGAAGGTCTTTTTTGTGCCGGAAAAGACGACGGGGGCTGACGGCGCCGGCGCGGCGTATGACGGGGCCGCGTAGGGGTCGGGCGCTGGCCGGTAGGATGAGGAGCCGCCAAGGCGCACGAGCGTGAAGCCCTGTGCGCGCGAGTTGTTTGGCTCATATCCCTGGTATCTGTTGCGCAGGGTGCGCCGGTCGCCGTCAAGGTCGAGCGCGAGGCCGGTCTGGACGTTGATGAAGACTGCGCCGTGCGGGCCGTTCTGTATGCGCCAGCGCTGGTTTGCACGGCCGTGCCACGGCCATAGCAGGATTTCGACGCCGTTTGCCCTTCGGCCGCCGGCAAGGTCGAGCGCAAGGTTTGTGTCGCGCCACATGACGCGGTATTCTCCGCCGGCAAGCGGCTCTATGCGCCAGTAGCGCCAGTTTTTGTTGTTTTCGTTCTGAAAGATTATGACAGGGCTGCCCTGGCCGTAGGTTTTGTTCGGCAGCCACGCGCCAGTCATCACAAGGCTGCTTTGGGCCTGCCGTATCATGTACCGGCCGGAAATGGCGGCCTCCGCGCGCGCGTTTCCCGCGCAGACGGCGATGGCCGCGGCAAGAAGCGTCATAAGAAATAGTTTGTTTATCTTCACCGTATCTCCCCCTAAAAATGCTTTTACATTCTTACAGGGGGCATCATAACATAAAGGGAGCGCCGGGGGCAACGCGCCGCGCTAGCTCAGGCAGACTCTGTCTTTTCCTTCGTGCTTTGCGCGATAGAGCGCTTCGTCGGCTCGTTTTAAGACGGCGTCCGGCTCTTCGTCGGCGAAGAAGGAGGTGACGCCTACGCTTGCTGAGATGGAGACGCGGCTTTCGCCGTTTTCAAAGGTGAGGGCGAGCGCCGCGCGGATCTGTTCGGCGAGCGCGCGTATCTCTTCGTCGGAAGAGCCGTGGGCCACTACGACAAATTCGTCTCCGCCAAGGCGCGCAAGCTGCCTTTTTGGGCCGGCCGCGTCACGCAGGGCGGCGGCCGCGGTGCGCAGCGCGTCGTCGCCTTCGAGGTGGCCGAGCGCGTCGTTTACATTTTTGAAGTTGTCCAGGTCGATGAAGAAGAGCCATTTCACTCCGTCTATACATTTGAAACGCTCTATGGCGTGAAGGATGCCTTCGCGGTTGTAGAGGCCGGTGAGCGGGTCGGTGCGCGAGGCGTGGCGGAGCCTGCGGTTTTCTTCAAACTGTCTGTATGAGTCGGTGATGTCGATGCGGCTGATGAGCACGATTTTATCGGCGCGGTCCAGGTAGGCGAAGGAGATGCGTTTGGTGCGCGGCGCGCCGTCCTCCATGACTGTGGCTATCAGGCTGTAGCGGCCGCTTTCTTCAAGGCGCGGGATGACGTTTTCCATGCTCATCATCTGCATGACGCGCTGATAATCTTCCGGCGCTACAGCCTCTTGGTTGTAGGCCGCGAGGGTGGAGCTGTAGCTTTCGCCGTGCGCGGGCGGCGCGAACGGTTCGTTTTCTTCTGAGCAGAATATTTTGTAGGTGTCGTTTTTAGCGTCCACGTAGGCCAGGTAGTCATACTCGTGGGCGACGACGGAGAGCATCTGCGACGATATTTTGCTGTCGTCTATGTTGTGGGTGACGGAAAAGCCCATGAGGTCACCTGTGATCGGGTCGGGCAGCAGTTTCACGCGCGTGTTTACCCAGATGAGCCCCTTCGTCTCATGCCTGTGACGGTACTGCTGCTCAAACTCGGAGATGCCGAAGCGGTGCGCGTTTACGAGCGTGCCTCGCGAGAAGCCGTCAAGCAGGCGTTCGCGCTCCCATTCGTCGGGCACATGGGTTGCGAAGTGAGCGAGGTATTCGTCGTAGCCGGTGCGGACGGGCAACGCGGCGAGCGTTCCTTTGAGCGATTCGCGGAGCACGACGCCCTTTGTGATGTTGAATTCAAGGCAGAAGGCGTCCGACGCTCCAAAAAGTTCTTCAAAGTAGGCGAGCTGGCTTTTGTGGCGTTCTTCGAGCGCGCGCCGCTCCGTTATGTCCGTCAGGACGAAGTAGACCGTCCCCGCGGCTTTGCCCTTTGCGACGCATTTGACCGAATGCCACGCCATCTTTCCATTTGCTTTTTTTATGAGCAGCTCGCCCTCCGCGGAATAATCGCCGCGGCGCGCGCAGTCGGTGATGCGGCGCGCCTCGTCCGCCGATTCCTGCGCTATTATGCCGCAGCGGATGAAGCTTTCAGGGACGTCATCTGCTGGAAAGACGGTGTAGGCGCCGTCCGCGCGCAGGATGATGCTTTCTTTTATGTTGAACTCGATGATGGTTATATCTGTGTTTTTAAGGGCGACAGAAAGGAGCGCCTTGTAGTTGCGGCGCATTGCGGCGGGCCGCTTTGATGCTGTTGTTTCTGCGGCGCCGCGTGCTATGGAATTATTTTCTTTTGCGCTCATGAATATCACCCGTTTGTTTTTAATGAGTTCATTATAGTCTATATCACAATAAAGTAAAGTTTTATGGGTACTTTTAGATTTTTATTAGTAATTATGGATTATTTTACGCAATTTGTTGCATAAAAGGTGCTTCGTGACGCGCAAGCCTCCATGCGTTTTTTGGATTTATACACCCTTTTGTCAAGTATTAAACCGGTAGTTTTATCTTCTTTTTTTACATATAATAGGTATAATAAGGGTGGTTTTTTATAGTTTGGAAGTTGCTAAGTTTGCTCTGCATACGAAAGCGAATCGTTGAAGGAGCTAAGATTTGACAGCGATGGATGATTTAAGGCAGGCCGACTGTGAGCCGGCAAAGAAAAAAATACTGATAGCCGACGATTCCGTCGTTGATCGTAAGATTTTGGCGGATCTTTTGTGCCGCGACTATACGGTGAACGAGGCGGACGACGGCGCGCAGGCGATAGAAAAGCTCGCGCGCGAGCCTGATACGGCGCTTGTGATTTTGGATCTCGTCATGCCGAAGCTTGACGGATGCGCCGTGCTTGAACGCTTGCAGGCGGACGAAAAGTTGCGGGACATCCCCGTGGTGGTGATAACGGGCAGCGACAGCGAGGAGAGCCAGATAAAGGTGCTTGATTTGGGCGCGGCCGACCTTGTGGCAAAACCTTTCAAACTGCGCCTCATAGAGCGGCGTATCCGCAATATAATGGATCGGCGCGAGGCGGCGGCGCTGCGCGAAAAAAACAGGCTTTACGAGCAGCACATCAACCAGCAGCGCACCTTCATGAAACGCTCCGAGACGGACGAACTGACCGGGCTTTACACGCGCGCGGCCTTCCTGCGCCACACTGAGGAGCTGCTGAGTTTCGACCCTTCCCACGACTACGTCATAGCTCGCTGGGACGTAGATCATTTTAAAGTTTTCAACGACATTTACGGAACAAAGATGGGAGACCGCTTCCTTGCGGATTTCGGCGCGATGCTTTCGGCCAACCATCTGAAAGGCTCCATAATCGGGCACTGGGACGCAGACCACTTCGTCGCCTGCGTCAGGGCCGAGGATTTCGACCCTGATGCGATGTCCTTGTGGCTTCGTTCTAACGTCGCAAAAGAACACATAGATTTTGAATTTATCTTCCGCATCGGCATCTACGCAATAAAAGACAAGAGCGTGGACGTCAGCATCATGTGCGACAGGGCGCACCTTGCGCTGCGTACGACTAAAAAGAGCTTCAATTGCCGCTACGCCTATTATGAGGAATCAATGCGCTCAATGCTCCTCGAGGAGCAGGAGATGATAAACGAGCTTACCATCGCCTTCGAGCAGAGGCAGTTCGTCATCTATCTCCAGCCGCAGTACGACTACGACAGAGACAGGCTCATAGGAGCTGAAGCTCTCGTGCGCTGGAACCACCCGCGCAAGGGGCTTATCCCTCCGATGAAGTTCATTCCGGTGCTCGAACGCAACGGCCTCATCATACAGCTTGACGAATATGTCTGGGAGGAGGCCTGCCGCCTGCTTCGCAAATGGCTTGACGCCGGCATCGACCCGCCCTCCCTTTCGGTCAACATCTCGCGCGTGGACGTCTATAATCCAAGGCTCTGCGACATAATAACGTCGCTTGCGGAAAAATATTCCATCGAGCCCCGCTATCTGCACCTTGAAATAACTGAGTCGGCCTACATGGAAAACCCCGACCAACTTATAAACGTCGTCGAAAAACTTCGCGCCCACAGCTTCACCGTCGAAATGGACGATTTCGGCAGCGGCTATTCGTCGCTGAACACCTTAAAGGACGTCCCCGTGGACATCCTGAAGCTCGACATGAAATTCTTAAGCCGCGGCAACTCGGCGCGCGGCGGGAGCATCTTGAGTTCCGTGGTGCGCATGGCGCACTGGCTGCGCCTTCCCATCATAGCGGAGGGTATAGAGACGCACGAGCAGGCGGACTATCTAAAAAGCATCGGCTGCACCTGTATGCAGGGCTATTATTTCGCGCGTCCGATGCCGGTGGCCGAGTTTGAGCCGCAGATATACAACCCGAAACAGTCGCCGCTCTCCGAACGCTACAAGGACGCGAAGGTACAGCGCGCGGAGGAGTTTCTGGACATCTCGGCGCAGACGGCGCTTCTTTTCAACAGCTTCGTAGGCGGTGCGGCCATCATTGAATATTCTCACGGGCGCGTTGAAGCGATGCGCATAAACGACAAATTCCTGGAGACGATCGGAGCCACCCGCACCGAATACCTCGCACAGCAGGCCAACATCATCGACCGTTTCTACCCAGAAAGCCGCATACACTTCGTGCACATGCTGAAGGCGGCGGCGGAAAGCGGCGAAGAGGCCTCATGCGAGGTGCACAGCACCCCGATAGAGGGCGGCGCGGACATCTGGACCTTCGTTCGCGCGAGGCAGCTTGCGCAGAGCGACCAAAACTACATCTATTACATCTCAATAGAAAACATTACGAAGCGCAAGAAGCTTGAGACCGAAAACACAAACCTCTCAGCGCAGATGGCGGGCTTAATAAACAACATACCGGGCGGCATCTTGACCTTCGACGAAAAACTGCGTTTCACCTACTCAAACGAGAACGCGGCTTCGATGTTCGGCTTCACGAAGGCCGAAATATGCGGGCTGTACTCGGTCTCTCCGTTCGCCGCGGTCTATCCCGACGACAAAGAGGCGGTGGCCTCTGCCATCGACGCGCTCTTCCATCAAAAGAACCGCACGGTCGCGGTCAAATATCGCCACGCGATAAAGGGCGGCGGCTGGATCTGGGTGCAGGCGACCGCAAACCTCATAAAATCGCCGGGCCGCAGACGCATGGCGAGCGTCGTCGTGCTTGACATCGACGAACAGGTGCGCAGCGACGAATTAAAGGCGGCACAGGCCCGTATGCTTGAAAAACAGCGCGCTCTTATACAGACCCTCTACGATTCAGCGCCCTTCGGCGTCATGCAGTATGAAATAAACGAAAAAGGCTTCGACCTCGTGGGCTACAACGAAGCCGCATGGCGCATATTCGGCTACACAGACGAGGCCGAATACGCAAACGACCTCCTCAGCGGCTCAAGGGTGAAAAACACCCATCCCGAAGACATGCCGCTCGTTCAAAAAAGCATCGCCCGCGCAGCCTCGATGGACGAAACCGCCGACTTCGACCACCGCATAGTAACGCGAAAAGGCGAAGTGCGCTGGGTGCACACCACTTTGAAAAAGACGCGCTGGTCCGAAACGGGCGAAATATTGCAGGCCGTCTTCAGCGACATCACAGACCAAAAAACTGGCGCCGGTTTATAAAAACGGCCGCGCAAAAAGGGCCCGCGCACAAATCCTGCACGCTTCGTCCCGCGCGTGCGCGGACAAATATTGCCGTGCGTATTTTCCCCGCCCTTCAATAAGCAAAGGAACGTTATCAAAAAGAGCGCCTTGTCGTTAAAATCATGGAAATAAAGCGTGATTTGAGCGGAGTGAGGCTTATGAAAAGGTTCGTAACGATACTGAATAAAAAGAGTGCGGCTTTTGCCGCGGCGCTTTTGCTGACCTGCGCCGCGCCGGCCTGTGCAGGCTTTGGCTTTTACGGCGGCGGATGGGGCCCGTCGTGGTGGAGCGCAGGCGGCTCGTGGGGGCCTGGGCCCGGCTGGGGCATGGGCTGGGGCGGCCCCTCCGCCGGATGGTGGGGGCCGTCGCCCTACTACAATTATTACAACGGCGTGCAGGACGGCGTAGGAGCGGGGCTGCTGCTAGGCGAGCTTGACAGGCTTCTTGGAACGCCCGCACCCGCGTCGACTGAAAACTACCAAACGGTGCTGGCGGAGATAAACGCGGCGGCGCAGACGATGGCCCAAAAAGAGGCGCAGCAGGCGGCGCAGCTTGTGACGGATTCAGGCGTTGAAGCCGCAATCAGCTCGCTGGAATCTTACTGGCGTCAGCAGACGATGCAGACTGAAGCCGTGACAAACGGCGGACAAAGCCGCCTCGGCGTTTCCGGCTTCACGCAGGGGCTGAAAATCCTATACATAATAGACCAGACGCAGTCTAACGTCACCGTCATCGTAGGCACGTCCCAGTTTCAGATACGTCAGACCGCGCAGGCTCCCTACACGCAACCGCAGTGACCGCGGCCGTGGCCGCGCACGGTCACATTATCGGAGGATCGCTGCTTACTATGATCTCGGCCTCGGCCTCGCCGTTGTTCTCCCATTTGTGGACGACGAAGCCGTCGTAATATATAAAGTCTCCGCTGTTCATCTGGCACGATGTTTCGCCGTAATGAAAAAGGACGGCGCCGCGCATGACGTAGAAAAATTCGTCGCAGGGGCGCGCTGCCTTCGGCATGACGGCAAAGCCTCCGGCCGGGATGTTGATGACGGCGGGCTGCATCTTCGCGCTGCGCTTTATTGTAAGATAGCGGATGGTGGCGCTCTCCGACAGCCCGGTGCGCATGACGAAGCCGTCGCCGCGTCTTACCGGGGATATCGGCTCCACCTCATCCGCGTGGGTGAGCGCAGTCATTGGCACGTCGTAGGCCGCGGCCAGCCTGCGCAGGCTTTCAAGGCTCGGGGATGACTTTCCCGTTTCAAGTTTTGAGAGCTGCGCGATGGAGATTTTTGTAGCGCCGGCAAGAAATTCGAGCGTCCAGCCTCTTTCCTTGCGATAGTTCCTCAATGTCTCTGAAAATTTCATTTTACCACCCTCTCGTCAGGGAAGCTCAAAAAGACAAACAGATCGGTTATAAAGACGTTGCGTCAGTTGCTGGCATTGATATGATTTTTCATATTATATCAATTCTCTTCAAATAATTAAATAGGTTATCAATAAATCGTGCAAACGTTCGGTACGCGCGAAAACGGCGGCGAGCGCCGGAGGCTCGGCTTAGGTGCGTTTTTATCGTTTTGATATGCTGGTGTTTGGAAAAGAAATCTTTTTGGCCGGGTCGAGGCGGCGTAATGCGTGACGCGCCGCCTCCGTCTCGTCCTCTCCGTCAGGCGGAGGGGATCAGTTGTTTTTAAGCAGCGCGAGCGCCCCCGAAGTCTGAAGCAGGATGCCGGTCTTTATACATTTTTCATCCGCCTCAAAACCCGCGCTGTGGAGCGGTGGATTTTCATCCCTCTCCGAAAAGCCGCAGCCGAGCTCGTAAAAGCACGAGGGGCGCGCCGCGGCGAAATAAGCAAAATCTTCCGTGCCCATAGTGGGCTTCTTTTTTATGACGACCTTTTCGTCTCCTATGGCGCCTCTTGCTGCGCTAACGAGCAAAGATACGGTATCGTCGTCGTTTATAAGCGCCGTGTAGCTGGGGCGCAGGATAAATCCGGCGCGCGCGCCAAGCGAGGCGGCCGTGTGTACGGCGGTCTCCTCTACACGGCGGCGGAGCAGTTTTCTTGTTTTTTCGTCAAGCGAGCGCATAATGCCGGTCACTTCGACGCTGTCCGCTATTATGTTCCCCTTCGTGCCGCCGTGTATCGAGCCTATCGTGACTACGCCCGGTTCAAGCGGAGAAAGCGCGCGGCTGACTACGTTCTGCACCGCCGTCACAAAGAGCGCGGCCGCGGCTATAGCGTCGCAGCCTTCGTCGGGATGGGCGCCGTGACAGCCGCGCCCTGTGAAGACTATCGTAAATTCGTCGGAGGCGGCGTGCATCTTGCCGTACATAAAGGAGGCGCGTCCAGCCTCAAGCGACGGGTCGACGTGCAGCCCGATGACGTGCGTCACGCGCGGAAACTCAAGCACGCCCGCACGTATCATGCGCTCCGCGCCGCCCGTCGTCTCCTCCGCCGGCTGAAACAATATCGTGACGCCGCCTTCAAGGTCGCGCTCCATCTCCTTCAGAGCAAACGCCGCGCCAAGCGCGCAGGCGGCGTGTATGTCGTGCCCGCAGGCGTGCATGACGCCGGGCCTGCGCGACGCAAAAGAAAGGCCGGTAGCCTCTGATACAGGCAGAGCGTCGATGTCGGCGCGAATGGCTACGGCGCGCGCAGCTCCGCGCCCTATCCGAACGCTGAGTGCCGTCCCGTCCAGCAGCCGTTCGTATCCTATGCCGCGCGCATCTAGCATTTCGGCAATTCTCGCACAGGTGGGCTGTTCGCGCCCCGAAAGGTCAGGCTCTTCGTGCATCCTGCGCCTGAAGGAGATGACCTCGGGCAAAAATTTATCTATAAGCTTCGTCAAATCGCTGTTATTCATCAAAAAGACCTCCTAAAAACCAAATATGACCGCGCCGGCCATAAATAGCATCATCATCACCCACATGATGCCAAAGAGCTTCAGAAAAAATTTCCACCATTTTGAAAGCGGGATGCCAGCTATGCCGCAGCCGGTAGCTATGCCGGAGGTGGGCCACAGAAGGTTTGAGAAGCCGTCGCCAAGCTGGAAGGCGAGCACCGTCACCTCGCGCGAAAGCCCGGCCACGTCTCCAAGCGGCGCCATGATGGGAACTATCGCCGCCGCCTGCCCGCTTCCTGAGGGAATGATGAAGTTTATCAGCGCCTGGATGAAGAGCATCCCCTCCGCCGCCAAGATTGGAGGCGCCCCCTGTATCATGCCCGCCATGCAGTTTATTATTGTGTCTATTATCTGGCCGTCGCGCATTACCACTAAGATGGCGCGCGCTACGCCTACGATGAGCGCGCCAAAGACGATAGCGCGCGCGCCGGCAAGCAGCTCCTCCGCTATTTTATCCGCGTTCCATCCGAAGATGAGAGCGACTACGATGCCCATCATCAAAAAGAGCGCCGTAAGCTCAATGTTGCCCCAGCCGCGGAAGAGGCAGCCCCAGAAGATGACGGCCATGACGCCGAAGATGACGCCAAAGGCGGCGTACTCGCGCGGACCCATTGAAAGCCGTTTCAGCTCCTCGCGGTCGTAGACAAAGAGCGAATCCTCCGGCGAGATGAGCGAAAGCGACCTGTCCCGCTTTATTTTGCCGCCGTAACGGAATATCCACCAGAGCGCCACCGCGGAGAAGGAAACAAAGATGGCGGCGCGTACGCCAAAGCCCGAATAAAGCGGGATGCCGGCAATAGACTGCGCTATAACTATCGTGTACGGATTTGTGAGGGCCGCGGCAAAGCCTACGCCGATGCCAAGCTGTATGATGGCGAAGCCGAACATCGCGTCATACCCCATCGCTATGCCCACGCCGACCATTATCGGTATCATGCCGTTGAAGTCGTTCCACATCCCAAAGAGGCTCGCGCCCAGAGCGAAGATCAGATAAAAGAGGACGACGATGACGTTCTCGCGCCCTTCGAGCTTGCGGAGCAGAGTGCCCAGCATCTTCTCAAAGGAGCCGGTCTTGATGACGATGGCGAATGCGGCGTTTACGATGAAGATGAGCGCCACAAGGTCAGCCACCTCGATGATGCCGCGCTGGAAGGAGCTGAAAAAGTCAAGCAGGCCCGCCGGACTCGACTGCGCAAGATACTGGAAGGAGCCGGGCACGACGAGCTTGCGGAGCGTTCCGTTGACGTCCACCTCATGGTACTGATACTGCCCCGCCGGGATGACCCACGTAAGAAGGCAGGCGGCTGCCACGATGTAAAAGAGCATCACATAGGTGTGCGGTATCCTAAGATTTTTCAAAGCTTTCATCAACAAATCTCTCCTGTTTTCCAAAAATGATATGACACGGCGGCCGCCCCGCAATAAAAAAATCCAGCCAAAACCATTCGCCCGAAGGCGTTAGTTTGGCTGGATCTTACAGATTATATCCCCGCGCTGGACGCGCGAGTCAACTGTCAAGGCAGTCGCTATTCAGTTTTATGAGCCGAAAAAAACGCGCAAGCGCCCCTTTCGTCTGAGAGATAGTCTATAGCCGATGCGGCCTTTTCGTCAACCCCCAATAAGCGGCCCTTTTTCGAACTTTTTTTCGCGCTTATACAGCGGCAAAACTACGGATAAGTTAATTGAATCCAGTGTGTACTATTAGAGAGGGAGATGATAGCGGAAGTGAGACCTTATGCTAAGAGATGCGTGGCCCTGTTTATATCGGCAGTTTTGCTGTGCGCGCCGCAAATAAACGGGCTGTTGTTTTATGGCTCCTCTTCGTGCGCCGCTCTTGAAAAAAATAAGCGGGCGCGCGCGGCAGCTCCGGTGTTTTCCGCAACAGAGAGAAAATTCATCAATGAGGGGCGCGTCATCACCATCGGCTACAGGGTCGACCAGGCGCCCGTCTCCTATATAACCGACGAGGCGACATTTGCCGGCGTCACGCGCGACATTTTCGACGACCTATCAAAGATAAGCGGCCTGCGCTTCGCCTACAGGCCATGCCCGCCCGGCGCGGCAAACCTTACATGGCTTGAAAACAACCACATCAGGGTAGTAACAGGCGTGCCGTTTGACAGAAAGAGCTGCCCGGAAAACAATCTGCTGCTGAGCAGGCCCTATTTCAACAACGAATACGTCTTTATGTGCAGAAAAAACACGGCCTACGACCCGCAGAAAAAGATGCGCGTCGCGGTAAAGGCGGGAATGCCGTGCCTCGAAAAAAAGCTCCGCGTCACCTACCCTAACTTCGTCGTCAAAACCTACACGAAGGCGGATCAGGCTTTCTGCGCCGCGGAGCTGGACGACGTGGATTACGTCGCCATCAACCGCTGGCGCGCGCAATCTTTCATCGCAAAGCCGCGCTTTGCGAACATGGAACTTTCCGTGCTCTCTCCCGTGGAATATCCCGTGGCGATCGGCGTGCTGCACTATTACGTGCCTCAGAAGGGCGTAGACGAATGGGACTCCGCCACCTTCATCTCAATAATGAACAAAGCAATCGCCGCGCTTGACGCAAAACGCGTGGCACAACAGGCGGCGGCGCCGCGCGAATGCGGCGTGGAAGAACACGGCCTCCTTGATTACGTTTACAGATGGCAGTATCCTATCTGCGCTCTTATGGCGCTTGGCGCCTGCGCCGCCGCCTGCTGTCTGGCGCGCAGAAAAAAATAGGCCTACTTCGGGTCGGGGTAGTTTACCTCTTTCATCACCAGCAGTTTTTTCGTGAGCTTCTCCTCTATCTCGTCAAGCTTCGCCTTCACGTCATCGGGGACGTTTAGCCTTGATTCGCGGCTCCATGTCGAAATGTCGATGCAGTCCTCCGCCATGCCGACGGAGAAATCATTTTCCGGCAGCGTGCCGCGTATAAAATGTTCAACTATTCCATAGGCTACGTGTCCGCTCAGTTTCACAACGCTTGCCAGCACAGCCTCCGGATATTTGCCCTCCATCTGCGTATCGACGCCGATGGCCCAGTAGCCGCCCTTCTCCGCCGATTCAATGGCGCCTATGGAGGCGGCTCCAGCCGCGCAGAATATGACGTCCACACCCTTCTGCCTCAGCCTGTGCGCGGCGGCGGCACCCTTTGCCGGGTCGCCGAAGTCGCCGGTATATTCGCAGAGCACCTGCACATTGGGGTCGATGTAACGCGCGCCCTGGATATAGCCCTTTTTGAAGCGGTCCATAGCCGGAGTCTTTTCGCCCATGATCATGCCTATCGTCTTGTCCGGGTTTATCCTAGCGCTCTTCGTCTCCGTCGTCATAAGAGCGGCAAGTGCGCCTCCCAGAAAGCCGCCCTCCTCCTCGCGGAAAAGCACCTTTTGCAGTCCATCGAAGGCGGCGGTCTCCGCGTCAAGCGCCACAAAACGCGCGGAGGGGTTTGCCGCGCGCGCCTCAGGGAAATATTTCAGATAGGCTGCGGAGGCTATGATGACAAAATCGGAAGAGGCCGCGCGAAGCATGTAGGGACGCAGCATATCCGCGTCACTTAACGCGTTCAGCGCGGAGACGGAGAGCTTTTTCGGGCCAAAACGCACCTGCGCGTTCCGCAGCCCGTCGGAAAGCAGCCTGTTGTAGCTGGTGGGCACGCTTGTGTCGGAGCCTTCAAGCAAAAGCGTCACCTTCTTTGGCGCGGCCTCCGCTCCGCGTGCCGCAAAAACTATAAGCGCGATGAAGAGAACAAACAGACTTTTTTTCATCTATTGACGTCCTTTCTTTACCAAATATCAAATGTGACGGCGCGTAAAACTATATGGCATATTATAGCCTATGACGCCCCTCTGCGGCCAGCAAAACGCGCGTTCACAGCGCGGGGGCCGTTTGCGTTGCCCAACTGTCGCCTTGACAATAGCTTCGCTTCCGTATTATTATGGTCTCGTCATAAGTTAGCATAAGTTAACGACATTTGGAGTTGAGCATAGATGAACCTTATTGAGATGAAAAGCGGAAGCCGCGCGATTATCACAAAGCTCCCCGAAGGCGAGGCCGAACAGCGCCTTGAGGCGCTCGGGCTGAGAAACGGCAAGGAGATAGAAAAAATATCCTGTATGCCCTTCGGAGGCCCGGTCACGGTAATGCTCGACGGACGCAATTTTGCGGTTTCGCACGGCATAGCGGAACAGATAGAATTAGAAGACGACGAAAATCAATAGAAGGCCGCGCCTGCGCGCGGAAGAAGGTTCTTTGAATGAGCTGTAAGAATTGCAGGCTGTGTTTTGAAAAAGATAAAGAGGTGCCGTGCGGGTCGGCCCGGATGCGCATACTTCTCATGGGCAACCCAAACGTCGGCAAAAGCGTATTCTTTTCGCGCCTCACCGGCGTACACGCGCTCTCTTCAAATTACCCAGGAACTACCGTCGGCTTCACCGAAGGGATAATAAAACACGGAGAGCTCTGCGCGGACCTGATAGACGTGCCCGGCGCCTACACGCTCGACCCGACGAACGAGGCCGAAGAGATAGCAAAACGCATCATCGACGAAGGCGCCTCAAAAATAATCCTCGTCATCGACGCGACGGCGCTTGAACGAAACCTCGTCATGGCGCTTCAGGTGCTCGCGCATCACATCCCCACGGTGGTCGCGCTGAACATGACCGACGAAGCGCGCCACAAAGGCATCCTGCTGAACGTCCCCAAGCTCGAAGAGGAGCTGGGAGTGCCAATATACCAGACGGTGGCCACCACTGGGCGCGGCATAAGCGACCTCGTGGCCAACCTCGACAAGGCGCGCGTAAGCGCCGTCCCGGAAATGACAAAAGAAGAACGCTGGCAGAGGATAGGGCAGATAATAGCCGCCGTCCAAGTGGTGACACACCGTCACCACACGCTGATGGACAGGATAGAAGACCTCTCCGCGCACCCGATAGTCGGAGGATTCATCGGGCTTGTCGTGCTCGGATGCAGCTTCGCGCTCATCCGCGTCGTGGGAGAGGGGCTTATAAGCTATATTTTCGACCCCATCTTTTCCAACTTCTGGCTCCCGATGCTGGACAAGCTAAACGCACTGCTCGGCGACGGCGTAGCGCGCTCGCTGCTCATCGGCAAACTGTTTGACGGCGCAATCGACCTCGAACAGAGCATGGGGATGCTTTCGACCGGCTTCTACGTCGAGTTCGGCATGGTACTGCCCTACATAATCGCCTTTTACGCCGTGCTCAGCTTCCTGGAGGACTTCGGATACCTGCCGCGGCTTGCCGTCGTCTTCGACGCTCTGATGCACCGCTTCGGCATCCACGGATACGCCATCATCCCGACGCTGCTCGGCTTTGGCTGCAACGTTCCCGGCATACTCGGCACGAGGGTGCTTGAATCCGAACGCGAACGCTTTATAACGGCGACGCTCATCTCAGTAGGAGTGCCATGCGTCTCTATACAGGCGATGCTCTCTTCGACGCTCGGCGTCTTCGGCCTGCGGTACGTTGGCGCGGTCTATCTGATACTGTTCATCGTCTGGCTCGTGCTGGGAAGGCTGATGCACCTGACGCTCTCAGGCTACAGCCCGGAGCTGATAGTAGAGATACCGCCCTACCGGCTGCCCTCGTTCAAAGCGTGGATGCAGAAATTATGGTTCCGCATAAAAGACTTCTTCTTTGAGGCGACGCCGCTCGTTTTGGGAGGCATCCTGCTCGTAAACATACTCGACATGATAGGCATTCTTGAACGCGTCGGGCACGCTCTCGCCCCGTTCTTCCACACAGTGCTCGGCCTGCCCGCCTCCGCCGCCGTCCCCGTAGTCATGGGGCTTTTTAGAAAAGACATCGCGATGGGGCTGCTCATCCCGCTCGAACTTACGGCGCATCAGATGCTCGTCGCCGTCATCGTGCTCTCCATGACCTTCCCCTGCATAGCCACCTTCGTAGTAATGTGGAAAGAGCTTGGAATGAAACGAATGCTCGAAAGCAGCGCGATAATGCTTGGCGCGGCGCTCATAACAGGCGCGCTGCTCAATCAGATACTGAATTTAATATAGGAACAGGCGATTTTACGATGATGAAAAAAAGACACCTCGCGGCGGCCCTCTGCGCCGCCCTTTTATTTACGCGCGGCGCGCAGGCGTCCGTGACGCTAGAAGCCCCCGCCGAAGCAAAGATAGGCCAGCCCTTCGTCGTGAACCTCCGCGTCGTGGACGAGAAATTATCCGACGTTAAAATTTTATGGCAGAAAAAAGAGGCGCGGCTCGCACCGGACGCCTCCGGCTCCTATTGCGCGCTGATAGGGACGGACTTCAAAAACGCAAAGGCCGGCGCCGCCCCGCTTGCGGTATCCTTTCGCTCTGACGCAAAAGAGGGCCGCACAGAGAGGATAGACCACACAGTAAAACTTACCTCATATAAATATCCGTCGGAAAACATCAGCGTCGAGCCGTCAAAAGTGAACCCGCCGAAAGAGCTTGCAGAACGCATCGCGCGCGAGGCAAAACTGGGGCGCGCCGCGCTGCAAAGCCAAAGCGGAGGCCGCGCGCCAGCGCTGCCTTTGGTGCGCCCCGTGCCAGGCCTCTTTACCTCCGTCTACGGCAAGAGCCGCTACTTCAACGGACAATTTCGGGGACGCCACGGCGGGGTGGACATGCGCGCAAAAGAGGGCACGCCCGTCAAGGCCGCAGCAGACGGCGCAGTGACGCTCGCCGCGAACTTCTGGTTTGCCGGCAACTGCGTCTACCTCGACCACGGAGCGGGCTTCGTCACCTTCTACTGCCACATGTCAAAATTAAAGGTCAAAACAGGCGACCGGATAAAAGCGGGCGACGCAATAGGCCTGTCCGGCCAAACCGGCCGCGTCACCGGCCCCCACCTCCACTTCAGCACAATCTGGCAGGGAGAGTTCTTCGACCCAGCCGCGATAATGGAAAAATAACCTGGCTTAGAAAGCCGCGGCAGCCTAGATGGCCGCAGCATAAGAGGCTCTTAGGACCCGTTGCTTCTGTCCTAAGAGCCTCTTGTGCACAGCAGATTTTTAAATCTCCGGCGATACTACTGGCGTTCTATTTGCTGCATACTGCCGTTTATTTTGATGTGCTGCTTTTTATCTTTTCAAACTTCGCTGGAATGACGACATCTGTGGTCTGCATGTAGCCTTTGCCAAAAATGTAGGTATCCTGATAGAGCATAATATATTTTTTATTCCTGATGCCGCTTGCAAGGTCAAGATACCTTTTGCCGTTCCACTTTGAACCGGGCGTATATTTTTCAAGGCAGGCCCTAAAATCGTTGATATTGCCAAGTTTCGCTTTTTTCTCCACGATTCGCTTGCCATATTCGACCAGTCCGCACGTCATGGTCCACGGCACGGAGCTGCTCCATGTTCCCATGCGTCCCTTGCCGCCAGCGGCTATGACGGTTTTTTCGATTTTCTTCATTATCGCAGGCCAGTTGCCAGATTCGCTCTTGAGGTCAATTCCAAAAGCTCCCGGATAACCTAAAATCGGCGACGGGTCATCTTGTTCGATGAAGAAGCCGCCATACTTTGCAATCTGTCTCAACAACGGCTCGGTCTGAGCGTCGTTTGTGCAGTAGAAAGCTGTGTTTTTGCCATATTTCTTAAGCCAGGCGGGCACTTTTTCTAGGATAAACTGCTGCGCCCCAGCGACGCCTACGTCACTGACAGGGTCTGGCGCAGTCTCAAAGTTAAACTTTATACCAAGTTCTTTACAGGCGGCTTCCATGATCGCGCGCTTGCGAGACTGAAGTTCGTAGCTCTGATGGCGCGGAAACGAGACCATGACAAAATTTTTCGCGCCAAGTTTTTTCGCGGTGCTGATTATGAGGTAGCCGCGTGATATGCTGTCGCCGACTGCGCTGAAATCTGAGATGGAGGAGATGACGTTGGGATCCTCATGCGGGGAACCGGAAAGACACAGAATGTCTTTACGTTTTTCTTTGATCCGGCGAAAAGCCTCTGTGGTGCCGGGAACAGCGTCGTTGACTACGATGACTTTTATTTTGGGATCGTCAGCGAGCCCAACTATCTGTGAAATCGTCGTTTCCATCTCCTGCATGAAATTATCCGGAATGGTGACGTGTTTGATCATGCCGCCCTTTGTGGCATCACCGTATTCTTTTACGATCCTCTCAGCTCCGCGGTAGGCGTCTTCAGCCTGTGAGACGGTAGGCGTCGCTACGCCTATCCTGAATGCCGGCGCAGCCCATGCCGCCCCCTCTACGAGGAGAGTAAGGCAACATAACGCCATTAAAAATACAGCTAACTTCTTCATTACAATCTCCACCTTTCAAAATATTGTCAACTCAGCGATTCGCATATAAATTAATATGTTATTGTAAACATTGACAAACGTTTATTATAATTAAGTTACATGCAGCCTATGTTTTCATAATATCACCGGAGGTATAACGTGTCAATATCGTAAAGGGTACACTATGTTAAAGTTTACAACGCGCGCTTCCACTATGTGTAAAAGTATGATTTGACTTACTGAAGCCGCAGGCTTTATTATATAAAAACTGTCATTTATTCATCACAGTACCGGAGGAGAAAAATAGATGAGACCTTTGATTGGCGTAGCTTCGTCTGCCTTTTATTATTCCCACGCAGATACATTATTTGACGACGTAAGCCGCGAGGTGATTGAAACGTGCTGGCAGCGGCTATGCCTGACTGGCAAAATGTGCGCGCATATAGAAAGTGCGGGCGGGACCGCCGTGCTTCTTTCTCTTAAAGAAGACGCCGACGTCATAGATACGATAGCTGAGAGATTTGACGGATTTCTCTTTGCAGGCGGAGCTGACATAACCCCAGCGCTTTATGGAGAAACGCCTGACGGAAGCGGTGAGACTGACGCGGCACGTGATAAATTTGAATACGCTCTGCTTAAAAAGGCATATCAAAAGGGTAAGACTGTTTTCGGTATATGCCGCGGCCAGCAGATGATGAATATCGTCTTCGGCGGAACTATCTTTCAAGACATCAACAGCATAGACCCAACGTGGAAGCTCCACCAGGGCCCATATCCGATGGAGGATTATATTCATAGCGTCAAGGCGCTCCGCCCGGAGTTTCTGCCGCGCGCTGACGGGACGTACGCAACAGCGCTTGATGTAAATTCCGCACATCATCAAGCCATAAAAAAACTCGCCCCCGGCTTTGTCGTTACAGCAGAGACTGATGACGGCCTTATAGAAGGCATCGCGTTGCCGGAGTACAAGAAAGGCCTGATAGGAGTGCAATGGCACCCAGAATCTCTTGCCGATAAAGACCCGGTGCAGCACGATTTTTTTCGAATGCTGGTTGAGTACGCAGGGAAATAAAAGGAAAATCAGCCTTATTCTACGGTCATTCGGCGTTTGTAGGGGAGCGGCTGCGGGCTCTTTTGTTCTTCTATCACCGCTGTGACTGAGGCGGGGAGGAGGGCGCTGAGGGCCTTTTTTATTTTTTCTTTTATTTGGGCGAAGGAGGCGCTTTCTGCTTGCAGAAAGAGGGTTTTTTTGCCGTGCGCCGTTTGCAGCGCGGCGGTGTATCCGTAGAGCTCCGGGATGGCGTAAAGCGCGTCGTCTATTTTTTCTATGCTCAGTTTTTTGCCGTCTATCTCAAAGATGTTTTTGAGCCGCCCGCGCACGCGTTCGAGGCGCGGCAGCAGGCTTCCGCATTCGCATTTTCCAACGGCAAGCGACGAGATGTCTCCCGTTCTGTAGCGAAAAAGCGGCGTCGCTTCGTTTGCGAAGGCTGTGACTACTATCTCGCCTACGCTGCCCGCGGGGAGAGGTTCGCCCGTCGCCGGGTCTATTATCTCAATGAGCAGCGAGTCGTGGCGTATGTGCTGCGCGCTTTCTTCCCCGCACTGGACGGCGCAGCCGAAGCAGGTCTCCGTCATGCCGTAGTGCGTGTAGACGCGGCACTGCCACAGATCTCTTATAGCGTCCGGGATAGGTTCCGGCACGTAGTCGGCGCTGAGCAGCAGGCTCTCGGGGCGCAGCCTCGGGTATTTGCGGCAGAGGCGTATTATCTGCGACGGGACGCCGACGATTGCGTCTCCGCTCTGCACGGCGGCGGCCGCCGCGTCCACGTCTGTGATGCCGCCGTATATGAGGGCGGGGACGCCGGTGCGTTCCACTCCCTCTTTAAGCAGGCTTGCGATGCTTCCCGGCGTAGCGTCGGACATCATGACGAGACATCTTTTGCCGCCGCCTATTATGGGCGTCATTCCAAGCTCAAAGAGCCTCGCCGTGCGAGCGAGGTCGGCCTCGGTGAATCTGAGGCGTTTTGGCGCGGCGGTGCTGCCGGAGGTGCGCAGCGATGTGACGCGGGAGATCTTTTTTTCCGGCACGCAGACAAAGGCGTCCGGCGCCTCCGTCAGCTCTTCCTGCGTCGTGAAGGGAACGCGCCGCATTGCCTGTTCGCAGTCGATTGAGGATATATCGACGGACTGAAGGCGCTTTGCGTAAAAGGCGCTTTGTTCCGCGGCGCGGCGCATCGCCTCTCTTATTTGGGCCATCTGCCAGACGGAGATAACTTCCGGCGTTATTGGCGCTTTTATGCCGGAGATTTCGGAGGTCATCACCTCTAGGCTTGAGAGCATCTTGATTCACCTTCTTTTTATGATTTTTTATTAGTTTTGTTAGTTTCCCGTCACTTTTTCCGCGATGAAAAGTCCGTAGGAAAGCTTTGCCGTAACGCCTGTCGTCTCTTTTCCCAGCGCGTCGTCAAGAAAGCCGCGCCCGAAGTCGAATATGAGCTGGCCGAAGAGCTGGCGCAGCGCTTTGGTATGGTCTTCAAAAAATGTAAGTTCAAAGCCCGCGGCGGCAAGGCGCGCGGCTATCGTCTCTTTAAATTCCACTCGGCCAAGGAGGCCTGAGAGCGTCGTCTCTTTTGCTCCGGCCTGCGCGTCGGCGTAGAAGTCGGTTATGACCAGCCTGCCTCGTTCTTTTAAGAGGCGGCGCGCCTCTAAGAGCGCTGTGGCCGGCGGCTCTATCTTTGAAAAGCTGCATTCAAAAAAAACTCCGTCAAAGGCGGCGGCGCAAAACGGAAGCGCAGCCGCGTCTGCAAGAAGGCAGCAGGCGCCTTCGGCAATCGCTTTTTCTATTGCCGCGCCCTCTGTGTCTACGCCTGTCATTTTAAAATCGGAGCAGCTGTTGACGTAGCGGACGGTCTGCCCCTCTCCGCATCCGATGTCGACAAGCGACGCTCCCGCCGAAAAACGGCAAAGCTGGAGCGCGCGCTTTGTCAGCTCCATTGCCCCGGGTCGCGGCAGTTGGCGGCAGTGCATCTATTTTTCACCCCACAGCGTCATGTAGTGGACGCAAAAGGGCACGAGGCGCCCCTCTTTTGCGACGTGAAGGCTGCACAGGCGAAGGCGTTCAAGGTCTATGTTGCCCGCGTCCTGAAAGGCCATCGAGGTGACTGTAAATCCGTGAGTGGAAAGCCGCAGGAGGAAGTTATCCATGTCGCCGATGTCGCACGCCTCCTCGCCGCAGCAGGCGGCGGGGGCTGCGCCGCGCTGCCAGCGTCTGCCTACGAATTCTCTGTTTTTATCGGCGGGGCTTTCTGCGCCGCAGCAGCAGGCGGGCGCGTCCTCTCTTTTTTTCGTGAGGGGGTAGAGCGTGCCGTCGTCTTTTACGATGAAATCGCCGTGAAAACCGCACATCGGATGGTCGCACTTCGACGGCTGGAGGTTTTCAGCTCGTATGAGGCCGCCGGACTGCTCTTCTATGCCGCATATAAGCTCGTCTAACGTAAACCGCGATTGGTCGTCTGGAATGTGCGGGATGCGCCCAAGGTGGGCCACTGGCTGAAAGTGGACGCCGCGCACGGCCGGCGCGCGCGTTATGGCGTAGCGCAGTATGTCGCCAAGCGCGCCGTCGTTTACGCCTGGCACGACGGTCGGCACGAGAGTGACGCCTATGTTGTGTTTCGCGCAGTTTGCGATCGCTTTTTCCTTTACCGCAAGAAGCGGGGCGCCGCGCAGTCTTTTATATATTTCGTCGTCCACTCCGTCAAACTGCATAAAGACAAATGAAAGCCCGGCCTCCGCCAGCCTTTTGACGTAGTTTTCGTCGCGCGCGAGGCGGATGCCGTTTGTGTTGAGCTGGACGTATTTACAGCCCAGCTCTTTTGCGGCGGCCGTTATCTCAGGCAGGTCGTCCCTCATGGCGGGCTCTCCTCCAGAAAGCTGGACCAGCGTCCGGCCCGGCTTGATGAAGCCCTCCATCTCGCGCAAGAGCGACGCAAGCGGAACGTCCGCGCCGTTTTTCTTATCGGCGAAGCAGTAGCGGCAGCGCAGATTGCAGCGCTCCGTCACTTCAAGCACGACGCAGCAGGTGTCGTTTTTGTGCGCGTCGCAGAGGCCGCCCGCGGCGCAGGCGGAGGGGCAGCCGCGCACCTCTTCTTTTGTAAGCTGCGGCGCGCCGCCGTACCACGCCATGAGATTTTTTTTGTTTTTCCACACCAGCGCGGAAAAACCGCCGTGCTCGGGACAATTTTTTTCAAGGAATGTCGCGCCGTTTCTTACGACAAGCACGGCTGAAAGCCTCCGCCCGCAGACGGGGCAGACGCTGAAGGTCTCTCTTATTATTTTTTCCATCGCAGCCTATTTGTCCTCTATTGAGATTTCGACCTGGGCCATCTTCCCCTTTGCCAGGCTTTCAGGGATGAAGACCTGCCCGCACTGCGGGCAGCGCATCACCTCTGTGTGAAAGGAGTGCTCAAGGTAGCTGAAATAGGCGCAGCGCGGTTCAAGCCCGACGCCGCATCTGCTACAGGTCAGTTTCGTGTTTTCTTCCATCCCACACCTCTTCAAGCTCTATCTTCATCCTGTGCGAGTAGGCGTTGTGGACGAAATAGCCGTCCTCGCGCGGCGTGTACTCCACCCAGCAGGTCATGTGCCCTATCTCGCGGTAGCCGACGGAGTGGCCGCCCTCGTCTTCGAGCTTGCGGCCAGTTCTCTCGCAGAAATTTATTACCTCTATTATATCGTCGTCGAGGATTTTTTCTCTGTTGAGCTTTTCTTCCGTCTCCTGCGACATAAAAAGCGCGGGGCGCTCTTTTGCCGGTTCTTCTTTGTTCAGCAGCTCTTTCATTAGGATCTCCTTCACAAGTTCCCTGTTTCTGCGGCGTTTTGAGTAGGAGGGCGCGCGGCGCTCCCAGTCCTTCGCTCCGATGAACACGTCTAAGATGTGTTTCACCGGCTTGCCCGCCTCGGCAAAGAGGTCGCGGCAGTTTGTGCAGTAGACGACGTAGGGCTGTTCGGAGTCTGAAACTCTTCTTTCCGTCAGCCACTTCGCGTATGGGGGATTTGCTATGGAAATTTGGCCGCCCCAGGAGCAGCATTTGGCCCTATCTTTTTCGTAGGCGAGCGGCGCAAGCTCAAAGCCGGCCTCTGTCAGCATCTTTCGCACGTTGGCCTGCGTCTCTTTAAAGTCGCGCGCGGCGCACGGGTCAAAGACGGAAATCAAGCCGCCCTCGTGGCACTGCGGAACCTTCACTCCAAGTTCGTAAAACAGATCGCTTATCATCTTGCCCTCTATGTCGGGCATTTTTTCGCGCGTCATTTTCATGCAGGTCGGGCAGCCGAAGATGACGACGGGCCTGCCCAGGCTCTCCCATTTTTCATGAAAATCGGAACAGATTTCGTCATAAACCGCCTGGTCGCCGGCCCAGAGTGCGGGCGCGCCGCAGCAGTCCACGAGGATGGCGGTCTCCGGCAGATGTTTTTTGATGATACGATAAGACTCCGTCACATAGGCTGGGTCGGAGGCTCCCATCTGGCAGCCGGGGAAGAATAAATATCGGCTTGCGCCCGAAGCGGGCGCGTGGAAAAATTTGGCGTCCGCCCCGCGGGAAAAGGCCATGTCGTTTAACCAGAACTCGTGAAAGGCCCACGGCATCGCGTTCTTCTCGCGCATCGCCCTGTGGCTTTCGCGCAAAAAGAGGCCTACGTTGATTTCCTGCGGGCAGACCTTTTCGCAGAGGCCGCACTGGTTGCAGGTGGAGATGAGGCGCGTGGCCACCGTGCCGTTTCCGTCAAGCGTGCCGGGAAATACGGTTATGTGCACCTCTTCTTCTATAAGCTTCGGAAATTTCTGAAAATATTCCATCATGTCGCAGGCGCGCACGCACGAATCGCATCTGCACCTAAGGCAGCGCGCCGCCTCACGCCGCGCCTCATCCTCCGTGTAGGAGGCATCAAGCGACGGGAGCACGGCTGCCGCGGCCGTCACTCCGTCAAGGTTCAGCTCTATCTTCGTCGCGGCGCGCGGCGCGGCCTCTTTCATGTTGCCAGTCTTTATATAGGCCTCTATCAGCGCCGCGGCCGAAAGCCCATGCGCTATCGCCTCCACGGAGGAGACGCCGGTTATCGAACCTCCGGCGAATATTCCCTTTTCCCGTGAAGCCGCCACCTCTTTTATATTTTCCAAGCCCTCCGCGCCGCAAAAAAGTCCGAATGCCGCGCCGCCCTTTCCTGTGGCGATGTAGACGGCGTCGTATTCTTTTTGCAACGCCTCAAGCGATGAGACCTCTTCGCCTGTGCGGAGGCTGTATTTTTCATTTGCGAACTGCTCTTCTATATCTTTTAGGAATATTTCGGAGGGTAGCCTCTCCCAGAGATGTCCGCCGATTTTTTCTTCTTTTTCATAGACGGTGACGTCGTATTTTTTGCTGGCAAGCCGCAGCGCGCAGGCGAGGCCGCTTATTCCGGCGCCGATTACTGCTATTTTTTCATTTTTGGGAGGAAGGTTGTAATTGTTCGGCGCTCTGCGCGAGGCGTACCGCACGGCGGCTTTTTCAAGCAGTTTTAAATCGACCGCGCCTCCGCTGTCGCGCCTTGGGCAGACGCTCTTGCAGCACTCGCCGCAAATCTCGCTGACAATACGCGGAAAGGCGACGGCGGTAGCGTAAAGGCGGTAGGCCAGGTTGAAGGCGCCGCGTTCCACGCGCGGGACAAACTCACGCACGTCAAGGCCGAACGGACAGGCCGACACGCAGGGGGCCGGCTCCTTTTCAAGGCAGCACTGGCGAATTTTCTCTTTCATTTCGTCCATAGGGTCACTCCGACGGCTCAATGTAGCCGAATTCAGTCAGCAGTTCTTTTGCGCGGATGTATGTCGCCTTCATCAGCTCCGGACATTTGACCGCCTTTTCGTAGGGGTCGCAGTGCGTGATGTCGCGGCAGTCCACGGAACCATACTTTCCGCAAAGGTCGTTCTGAAACCACTCCGCCATCTCTTTGGTCATCTCTGTGTTTCGGTCGTCAAAAAGGGCGAGCATACAGACCGCGCCGGTGAGCGCGCCGCAGGCGAGGCCGCACTGCATACCGTTGCACAGAGCGCGCGCCGCGCGAACGAGCTGGTCGTTCGACTCACCGCGGAGCCGCAGCCCCATCTCAAGGATGATGCTCGAACAGCAAAGCCCCTCGACTTTAAGCTGATACATTGTTTTAAGTTCGTCTTCCATTTGAGACCCCCCTGCTCGTATGATAAACACTCGAATATGATCAGCGGCTAAAGACGCCGGGCCGTTTAATATATTATACGGCCCGGCGTCTTTATGATTATAAGTTATATTGCGATTTTAGAAGAACTTCTCGCTGGGGCCGGAGCCGAGTGAACGGAAGAAGTCCTCTTCGCCGTTGAACTTGACGGGGTTGGCCTTTATGTCTTCCAGTTCGTCGTAAAGCTCGGAACCCAGGAAGTACTTCTGCGGCGCTTCCGGCTCTTTGCCGGCCGCTATCGCGTCAAGGCCGGCCTTGATCTTCGCGGGCGTTGCGGGGATCTCGTGGATCCTAACTCCGCAGGCGTTGTTTATCGCGTTGAGCACCGCCATGTGGCCGGAGGACTGGAACGCCTCTGATGCGCCGGATGAACCGAACGGTCCGACTTCGTCGGGGCGCTCGTAGTGGATGACGTCGATATCGTCCGGGATGTCTTTGATGTACGGCACGCCGCAGGAGGCGATGTTTCCGTGCTTCTTCACATCCTCATAGATTTCGCTGAGCGCAAAACCGATGCTGTGCGAGATTCCGCCGTAGGCCTGTCCGTTGACCGCGGCGATGTTGCCCACCTTGCCTACGTCGTCGACGCAGGTGAAGCGTATTACGGTCGTCTTGCCGGTCGCGGTGTCTACTTCGACTTCGGCCAGGTTCAGGCAGTAGGTGTATGACGGGCTCGGGTCGCCTACGCCGGTGTTCGGGTCGAGGCGGCAGAGGCCGGCCACGCTTGTGCAGGACCACTGACCGACATATTTCGTCGGGATGCCTTCGGCCTTCATTTCGTCATAGGTGCGGAAGGTGCCGTCGGGCTTGCGCATCGCGTTGATGAGCTGGTCGGCCGCAGCCATCGTCGCTTTGCCGCTCATGTAGTGAGTGCGGCTTGCGCCGGACATTCCGCTGTCGGGGCAGAGCTTCGTATCGTTCTGCACGAGGCGTATCATCTCAGGCGTCACGCCGAGGGGCTTCAGCGCTTCGAGCGTCAGCATCAGCGAGCCGATGTCTCCGCCCTGTCCAAGTTCCTGATAGGTGTCGTACTTCGTGAATGTTCCGTCGGGATTGAGTTCAATGGCCGCCGCTGCTTTGTCGGTGCCGCCTTCGGTGACGTTGAATCCGCCCCACGCAAGGCCCACGCCGCGGCGCTTTTCCGGAGTGTCGGCCGCTTTAGCTTCGGCCACGGCCTTCTCGTAGATAGGCTTCATCAGGTTCATCATCTCTTCCATCGGGTACTGGCGGAAGGGATAGCTGTTTATATTTGTCTCGCCCGGACGGCCGATGTTGCGCCAGCGGAACTCAAACGGGTCGATGCCGGCCTTCTCGGCGAGCATGTCCATAAGGGCTTCGCTGAGAGTGTAGGCCTGCGGCGAGCCGTAGCTGCGGTAGGCCGTGCCGAAGTTGTGGTTTGTGTTGGCGACGCGGCAGAGGCCCGCCACGTTCGGTATCACATAGGGGAAGAACGCAAAGCGCGCCTGCTTCGTGAAGCAGTCGTCGCCGCCCCATGAGTATGCGCCGTGGTCGAGGCCGAAATCAAATTCGGCGGCAACCAGCTTGCCGTTCTCATCGCAGGAAAGGCGTCCGTTTGAGTAGCAGGGGCAGCGTTTGCCTGAGAAGTGCTGGTGCTCCTCGTAGCTCATGGAGAGCGCCACGGGGCCGTTCATTACGACGGCGGCCGCGCCCGCGAGGCAGAGGTCGCCCGCGTTGGTGGACCAGCCGAAGCTTGCGCCAGTCGGGTTCATCATGACGCGCAGTCTCGATGTGGGCAGACCGAGGCAGGTGCCTATTCTGCTGATCGAGGAGTAGACGCCCTGAGATTTGCACTGGAAGGTGAGCATCCCGTCTTCGTCAAAATAGGCCTGCACGGCGTCGCCTTCTATTGAAAGATGCGGCTCGCGTGATGAATAGAAGCTGCCGCCTACGCTGTACGGAGACTCTTCGATGATAGACGCGACCTTGGCCGGCTCTTCAAGCCCCGCGCCCTTGAGCACGGGCTGCTTGCAGAAAATATTCGGCGTGTCTTCGTGGATGTTCTGAGCGTCAGGCATCGCGGCTTCAAGGAAGCTCAGGTATTCAGGCAGCTTTTCTATCTCCACCTTTACCTTCGCGGCAGCGGCGCGCGCCTGTTCTTTCGTATCGGCCACGACGAGCGCAACTACGTCGCCATAGCGGTAGATTATATTCTCGCAGAGCACTTCTCGGCTTGGGAGCCTTACCGTGCTGCGCTCGTGGAAGTTGGCTTCGGCTATGATGTTCGTGCCGCCTGCCGCCTTCAGGTCCTTCGCCGTGATGACCATAGATACGCCGGGCATCTTCATGGCCTCTTCGGAATCTATCTTCAATATCTTAGCGTGGTGCGCCAGCTTCGGCTGAACTATCGCCACGTGATAGGCGTCGGGCATCTTCAGCTCCTGGTCGTCGCCGTAGTCGGCAAGGCCGCAGACCTTGGCAAGCGACGTGGGACGCACAAGGGGCTTTCCGTAGTATTCGCCGTCGGTCGGAAGTTTGACTGTGATGTCGTCTATCGTGGCTTCGCCGCGAACGACCTTCGCCGCGTCCATCACCGCGTTTACTATCTGCTTGTAGCCGGTGCAGCGGCAGACGTTCTTATGTTTCTGGAACCACTCGCGGACCTCCGCGCGCGTAGGATCATTGTTTTGCAGAAGCAGCGCGTAGGCGGAGACGATAAATCCGGGCGTGCAGAAACCGCACTGCACCGCGCCGCAGTTCATGAAAGCGACCTGAACGGGGTGGAGGTTATTAGGCGTACCGATTCCCTCAACCGTGACCACTTTGCTGTATTCTTCGATTTTTCCCATCTTGCGCGTGCATGAACGAACCAGCTCGCCGTTGAGCAACACCGTGCAGGAGCCGCAAACTCCTATGCCGCACCCGACCTTGACGCTGGTAAGCCCGAGGCGCCTCAGTACGTCAGCAAGCGAATCCTTCACAGGATCACACATGAACATACGGTTTGCACCATTGATATTAAGCCACATTTTCTTAAACGCCATTTCCCCAACTCCTCCTCAATTTGAACTGTAAAGCAGCAGAGCCTTCTCGCAGAAATACCGAATTGTTGAAACTTCGTTGCGTGTTTGTGGATATATATTTATTATTTATACATCTAGTTTAATATATAGCAAATATAAACAAAGATAAAGCTTGAGTTTATTTTTGTTTAGTTAAAGTCATTAACTTTTCTTTAAGTGCATATATTGAACTAAATACGGTCGGCGAAAGAGGCGGCAGTAAAACAATAAAATCGTCCGCTCCTAAAAGAGAGCCGTATTAGGACCGGACGATTTGTATGGCCGTACAAAAATTATTCGATTATGCTAATGGGACTATCTCCAGTAGGCTTCGTCAAAGAAGCAGAACTCAGTGCCGAGGCCTTTTTCTACCGCGCGGTCGTAGAGCGTTTTGCCCCACGCCACATCGTGCAGAGGCATTCCGCCCGTGACGAACATGATGATCTCATCGTCGCTGGTGCGTCCCTTGTCCAGACCGTTTACAACGTCGCCCAAGTTGCGGATGTTTTTCTGGTCGTATTTACCGGCCTCGATCGCTTTGAGAAGGTGGAAAGAGGGCGCCACGACTGCAACCGCGTCAAGTCCGTCGGGATGCTCTTCGCCGTCGGCGAAGAATGCCTGGTGCATCTTCCAGTTGTCTGCGAATACTGTGTTCGTTGAGAAGGCTTCGGCGTCCATATCCGCGTCTCCGGTGAAGGTGACAAGCACGCCCGGCTTGAGCCATTCAGTCTCTATCAATCTCACGCTGGCAGAAGAAAAGACCCGCCGGGCTATAGCGGCAAAGCTTCACGACAGCATAGGCTACTCCATGGTATCAATGCTCCACATCCTGCGAAACCTGCACGAGGCGCAAAGCGCGCCTGAAGATAAAAAAAATGTTTCGTCCGCGATAGAAGAGATGGAAAAGCTAATTCAGGAGACGCGCTCCTTTACCTTTGACATCAGCCCGCCTATTTTGTATGAAGTCGGGCTTTCCGCCGCCATCGAAGCCAGATGCGAGCATATGCAGGCCAATCACGGCATAAAGTGTTCGTTCAAATCTGAAGGTAAAGAATCAAACGTAGGTGAAGAAAAAAAGGTCTTGTTGTATCAAATGATCCATGAGCTTCTGGTAAATGTCATAAAACACGCTGAAGCTGCAAATGTACTTGTCATCGTTAGGTGGGGGATGAAAAAAATCCAAATCATCGTAGAGGATGACGGAAAAGGCTTCAGCCACCCCAATGTCAGGACATCCAACACGGGAATGGGATTATTCAGCATCCGAGAGAGATTAAGATCTGTCTGCGGTGAGATGAAAATCGTCTCCGTTCCTCTGAAAGGAACCACAATAAGCCTGGTCGCGCCAATTTCCATTCACATATAGCCGATAGCCACTTATTGTACAAAACAAAAGGAGTCCATCAAAGAAACCCAAATCACAAACCGCGGCGAGCTTAAGACAACGCCCCCCCCCCGTGACCACAAATCAGAGTTTGAGCCTGAACTTGCAAAGAAATAATTGACCCAGCGCAGAAAACATCAAAGACAAGAGAGTTTTTCCATTTACAGAAAGTGAATGGACACTTCAGATATCTCTTTTATCTTCAAATCCTCCGCCCAGGCCATAAAGGGCACTTATACAAGGAATGCATAGAACGTCTGAATTCAACCTATAGGTAGCTCAACAGTGAGAAGTGTATATTTCCCAGTGCAGGATAGTTTTTAAAGGCCTTGTATATGTAATCTTTGAAGCAACCAAGAAATGGAGCACCATTTCTCAGCTGGCTAAGTATGCTTAGATAGTTGACCGCAATACACGGGGAACGGATGCCAGAATAGCTCTCATTATACAAAAGACGCCCAGTGTCAATGAAGACACAGGGCGCTACCTTAGCTAATAATTCTCTTTAGACTGAGGATTAACGTTCGCCCAGATTATCTTGGATTTTTCGCAGAACGTTTCTATTCACTGCGTTTTCTTCAGAGGGTCTGTTTAAATAATAGATCTAGCGTTAACCTCTAACGACTTTGCGCAATATACACGACCGAGACGATCACCATCCTATACCCTACATTCTGGGCTGTATACCTTGCCGTCCTTCATTACAAAGCAGCAATCTCTAAGAGCATCTGGATCTTTTAATAAATCGCGTTTCCATGCTGCGATGTCAGCAAGCTTCCCCTTCTCTATTGTCCCCACAAGATGGTCTATCTCGCATATTTCGGCATTGTTTTTTGTCGCAGCCCTGAGCGCCCTAAAAGGATCCATACCGCTATTAAGCCAAGCGTTATATTCCCATCCGCTTTCATAATTCTGATGGACAGCAACCATATCCGTTCCATAACCAAGTTTAATTTTGCTATCTTTTATTATTTCTCTGCCACGCCGAAGTTGTTCCTGATATTTTTCAAGTTTCTTTTTAAATGACGGGCTTTTCTGGGACATACTTTCTATGTCTCCATGAATGGCATCGTCATAGGGGACGAAGGTCGGAACAAGATACGTTCCACTTTCTTCAAACATCCTAGCAGTTTCTTCATCCATAAGCGATCCGTGTTCTATCCCTGTAATACCAAAGTTTATGAGCTTCTTCATAAGCCTCGGACCATATGCATGAGCAGTAACAGATATTTTGACCTCTTTTGCCGTGTCAAAGATGGCTTTAAATTCAGCGTCATTGAGTTGAATGTCATCTGGATCATCATTTGGCGTAGCGAAACCTCCCGTGGCCATTATCTTAAGGAAGTCAAAACCCATCTTTTTTTCACGTCTAACAGCACCAGTAAAAAAATCTGCACCATTGCCGCAAGTAGGATAGTTGAGCATCATATAATCTGAGAGATAGGGATTATTTCTAACTGCTTGTGTCATATCACCATGACTGCCAGGAGTACATAGAAAATGGGAGGAAACAATAAGACGTGAACCATCCATATAACCGGCATTTATTACCCGTTTAGCATCCAATTCATAGGCTTCGCGGAACCAACCTAATGAGCGTATTGTGGTAAAGCCTCCTAAGAGAGTTTTATGAGCTGTTGCCGCTGTTGCCAGAGCCCGATACCCATCCGAATTATATACGGTATCGGTGTATATATCATTCCAATCGAAAAATTCTGGATGGACATGAGCATCAATCATTCCTGGGGTTACCGTGCTATCACTTAAATCAATACATTTACAATATTCCGGCACGGACACATTATGACCAACCTCTTCAATTTTGTTATCCTTAACTAGAATATCCATCTTTTCCTGCAATATATCCGTCACTCCATCGTAAAGCTTTCCACATTTAATTTTTACATAATTTTCCATCTTATTAGCTCCTCTTTTCAACTATTTTTTATTTTATATATTGACATCAAAAATTTCTTGATATATATTATATATAATATATAATATTTGGCAAGTGGCCGCGAAGCCAACACCGTTTTGTACTTGACGATATTATTTTTTACAATTTAGAAAATAACAACAAATATTTTAAAAATTACTAGCAACGAGATCTGTGCGATAACCTGGGTTTTTTATTGCACCGGTGTTTGCATGTCTATTTTTTCAAGGCTACTAAATGGTTTGAAGTTTAACAAAGCATACATAAAGGAGGCTATAGACACGAGGAGATATGGTGGTTATGTGGTGTGTAACGGGAAGTAAATCTAACTTAAGTCTGGAGGGAATTTTATGAATCAAGCTTTAGCTGGTCCTGAATATGCAATGGCAATTGTTGTTTACCTAGTTGTTATGGTTGCGGTAGGGTGCTATTTCGGCAAAAAGGCTCGTGACGATAAAGACGGTTTCCTACTCGCTGGACGTGAACTGCCCAGAATAGTATTAGTTGGCACGTTGTTGGCAACCTGGTTTGGGGGAGGCACCGTGGTCGGCGGAGCAGATTTTGTCTATAAAACAGGGCCGTGGGCAGGCGTTTTCTTTTTTATAGGAGCTCCTATGGGCGCATTGGTTCTTATGGGGCTTGCCCCCAAGATTCGCGAGTTAGCAAAATATACTGTGCCTGAAATTTTAGAACAGACTTACGGCCCGAAAACAAGATTGGTAGCCTCAATCTGCGTTCTATTAGCCTACACTGGAATTGTTTCTTATAATTTTACAGGAGCAGCGTATATCGTAAACCTTGTAACTGGGTTCGACCAATCTTATTCGGTACTTATTGCGGCAGTTATTATGGTGTTTCTAGCTGTCACAGCTGGAATGAATTCTGTCGCCTGGACAGACGCATTAAGCGCAGCCTTGATCTTCTTTGGAATGGGGTTTGGCCTTTACTTTGCCGCCACATCTGCCGGGGGTTATGCCGCTACCTATGCAGCATTAACGCCTGCCCAGGCAAGTATAACCGGCGGTCTTTCCTGGACCCAGCTGGCTGGCTATAGCCTCCCGCTCTTCTTTCTTTACATGGGAGATCAAAATCAGTTACAGCGCTATGCCTGCGCAAAAACTCCAGCTGAAGCTAAAAAATCTGCTCAGATGTTGTTTTGGGCAATGTGCGTGGTAATATTCCTTGTACTGAGCTACTGCATGTTTGCAGTTAAACTCATGCCTAATA
The DNA here is from genome assembly GCA_036655895.1 of Cloacibacillus sp. Lineage (NCBI taxonomy): Bacteria > Thermotogati > Synergistota > Synergistia > Synergistales > Synergistaceae > Cloacibacillus > Cloacibacillus sp. The sequence goes on from JAVVPF010000026.1 coordinate 39,538, forward strand.
TTAACGGCGACACAGCTATAATGCGCATGGCCATCCACTATGTTCCATATATCTTTGGCGCGCCCATACTTTGTGCCTGTGTTGCTTTCCTTGTAACCACGGGAGACTCTTTTATCCTCTCTGCTGCAACAAATTTAATGATAGATATCGGTCAAAAGTATTTCAAACCTGACATGACAGACAAAGAGTTGGTAAAGGGAACTCGTATCGCCATAGTTGGGGTCGGTATATTCTCGTATGTTATGGCGGTATTCTTTCCAAGCGTACTTAAGATGCAGATGTATTCTTATTCCATCTATGGCGCAGGTGTAACTGTACCGTTGCTGGGAGCTTTCCTTTGGAAAAAAGCAAGCCCCGCTGGTGGAATGGCATCAGTTCTTACAGGCGGTGTGGCAATCCTTACGTGGGATATGTTTCTTAACCGTCCAATGGGTTTGAATGGCATTTTAGTCGCCGTTCCACTTGCAGTATTCGCGTTGGTTCTTTTCAGTCTGGCGCTTCCTAAGAAATATGATCCCAATATATAAGGCAGAAGAATACCACAATGCTTACGATTTATAAAAATGCGTTCCTACTGGATTGCACGGGAAACGAGCCGGTGGAGAATGGTTGGCTGGCAGCAGAGGACGGCATAATAGTGGAGACGGGAAGCGGCACTCCCGGAAAATTTAACAATGCAGATGTGGTGGACTGTAAAGGAAACACACTAATGCCAGGCCTCATCGACGCCCATATTCATCTTAATCTCTTTGATGACAACTTGGCAGAGATCCCCCGTAGAGATTATCCGGCCATGCATTTTGTCAAATGTTTGAATATACTAAAAGATACGGGTGCACAAGGATTTACAACGGTTCGCGACGCTGGTGGCGCTGATGCGGGCTTTAGAGTCGCAGTTGAAAAAGGACTTGTTCCAGGACCTAAAATCTCTGTTTCCGGCACGTCTATTTGTCAAACAGGAGGACACTCGGATGTAAGGTTGTCCACAGAATTTGCACCGCCCATGATCTCCCCCATCCCTATAGGCTGCGTGGCAGATGGGGTCGCCGAGGTACAAAAAGCGGCACGAGAACAATTGCGACGTGGGGTAGACCACCTTAAGGTGATGGCAGGGGGTGGGTGCGGAAGTCCGGCGGACGAGCCTGACACAACACAGTATTCTCTTGAAGAGCTAAAAACAGTAGTTGCAGAAGCAAACGCGGTCAAAAGGGTTGTACTTGCACATACATATTCAAATAGCAGCATGCGCCTTTGCGCTGAAGCTGGAATATACAGTATGGAGCACGGTAATTATCTTGATAAAGCTACAGCCAATGTATTAAAAGAAAAGGGCTGTTGGCTTGTCCCGACACTTTCTACCTACTTCTATATGTCGGATCATGGAGATGAACTCGGCATTCCGGCATATTTCTTAAGAAAAATGAAACAAGTCAGAGAGTCGGCTTTAGAGGCGGTGGCTAATGCCGTTGAAGCTGGGGTAAAAATAGGTTCAGGAACTGACATGGTTGGCTCTGGGCAACCTTACAAAGCAATGGAACTGGAACTGAAAGCAAAGGTCATGGGGCCGCTCAAGGCTATTCTCTGTGCCACCAGGGAAAACGCCAAGCTGTTAAAAAAAGAGAAAAGCATAGGAACTCTTGAAGCTGGCAAATGTGCGGATATACTACTTGTGAATGGAAATCCCATCAAAGATATTTCACTTTTCCAAAACAGAGACAATCTTCTAGTAATAATGCAAGACGGGCGCTTTGTTAAGAAAAAAATATAGACAATACAGTGAAAATGTTGGGCAAAGGAAGTTGGTATGAAATAAATACGGGTGGTTTAATAAAATATCCTTGGCAAAAGGGGAGAATGATGCAAAAATAGAATTGTTTTCTTAAATTATCAGCATGAGGACGTGAAGCCGGATGGCAAAACCAAAGACTTTGACTGAAGTGGCATATGAAAATATAAAGCAGTGGATAATGGAAGGGCAGATAGCGCCCGGTTGTAAGATAAGTCTTGAGGAAACGGCTTCACGTTTAGAAGTAAGCATGACTCCAATTAGAGAAGCACTTACGAAACTTCAGCAGGATGGACTTGTGGAATATATTCCACGTTCCGGCTGGAGAGCGGCAAGACTTTCAAAAAAAACCTACTTTAAATATAGGGAATTACAGCTTCTGCTAGAACTTAACCTTACAGAGCTGGCTTTCCCCTACGTTACTGATGAGGCTATCGAGGCAATGAAAGAGGCCAACGAACGGCTGCGCCACGACCTTGATAGCCTTCCTAAAAAAGAGCTTCCCAGAGCAATTCTTAAAGAAAATGATACAATTCACATGACGTTGTTTTCCTGTTACGGCAATGAAGTTATGACAAATATGCTGCAAAATGTCTGGGATTCCATGAGTTATTACAGAATGGTCATGTTTAGCACCAACTATTACCGCGAGATTGGCTACAAGGACCACGAGCATATAATTGAGGCGATCAAAAGAAATGACGCCCAAGCTGTCCGGTACGCAATGGAGCACCATTTGGTCAATGGTCCTATATGCCTTGAAGAAAGCTTTGACAATCAAAAAATGTGGGAAGCCCTAAGAGTTGTTGGGATGGAAGATAAAATCCGCAGCTT
>JAVVPF010000026.1:42167-46972 GCA_036655895.1 Cloacibacillus sp.
CGAGGATTTGTAGCTTTTTGCGGTTCAATAATTACAGAGAAGGGTGATTATGTGAGATCGCTGGTCATATATAATGTCTCTATTTTTGATGGACAACAACTCCTAGACGGTGTTTATGATATTTACATTGAGGGCAATACCATAAATGAAGTGTCTATAAATTGTGGCAAACATAGTTTTAAAGCGGATCACGCAATAGACGGAACAGGAAAAACGGCACTTCCCGGGTTAATTGACCTTCATGTACATCTTACGTGGAACGGCGGCGCGGATCCAGCGGAAGATATAAGACACGAAAATTCAGAAGAGCATCTGCTGACTACCGTAAGCAGTGCGTTAAAATACCTCCATGCGGGCATTACATCTGTAAGAGATTTAGGTTCGCCTAATGATGCGGCCCTCGCGGTCAACCAGGCTATTCTAAGTGGAAAATTTGAAGGGCCAAGGATCTTCGCGAGTGGACAGTCTATTATTATGACAGGAGGGCATGATCCATTCCACGGAATAATGGCAGACGGCCCGTGGGAAGTGCTTAAGGCTGTAAGGGCACAGGTTGCAAAGGGAGCCTCTGTGATAAAAATATCGGCTACAGGCGGGGTATACGGCCGTATTGAAGGTGAAGGAGTGGATGATGTTGAGCTTCGCCAAGAAGAGGTCGATATGATCGTAGATGAATCTCATCGCCGCAACGTCAAGGTTACAGCGCATGCAATTGGCGAAAGCGGAATACGCGGGTGCCTGCAAGCTGGCATTGATTGTATTGAACATGGGCACTGTATCACCGAAGATATGGCGGCCGAGATGAAGAGAAAAAACATCGCTCTTGTCCCCACCTTTTATATATACCAGCATCTTTCGTCAAATCCTAATGTACCTGCGTATGCGCGAAAAAAAGCAAGTGAAATAATTGAGCGACATCGAAAGGCGTTAAAATATTGTTATGCCGCAGGCATCACCATAGGGGCCGGCTCGGATGCTGGGTCTCCGTATTCTCCTCATCCATCACTTATACAAGAATTATATGCTCTAGCGGAAGGATCAATGGACAATGCAGATGTTATCAAAGCTGCTACTGGAAACGCAGCGGTGATACTTGGAGCGGAGAACAATCTTGGTTTCACTCGAAGCGGTTATTTAGCCGACCTGATCCTAACTGAAGAAAATCCAATTGAGAACCTATCTACACTTGAAAAACCATCTTTGGTCATAAAAAATGGGAAGATCGTATGGCGTTAAAATTAGCAGACTGATGTCTTGGAAAATAAGACGCAGCAAATAATCTTTCGCTGATTTCATCTTAAATCACCAACTGGAAGTGAAGGGATAAATAATCATGGATAAATATTATATTATTTGCGGCAAGTTTTTTGACGGCGTTAATAATGATATTCAGGAAGATATGACGATTATCGTCTCAGGTAACAAAATAACCGCCGTGGGAAAAACGTTGGGACTTCCGAAAGACGCCAGCGTAATAGACCTCTCATCATGCACCGTAACACCTGGGTTTATTGATGCGCACGCACATTATGAGTTTATTGGGGCAGAAACTTTCAACACCTTCTCCATAACTGACAGTGACGAAATGAAAGCTTTAAACATGGTGTACAACGCAGGACAATCCCTGTTGCGTGGATTTACCACTGTAAGGATAACAGGTACTGCTTTTAGAGGATTTGGATGTATTGATGTCAAAAGAGCTATTGATAAAGGATTTTTTCCCGCATCACGCTTGATCGTTGCCCCACATGCCCTGGGTATTCCCGGGGGACATTGGGATTTTTCTGCATTTTACAGTAATACGAACCCCATATTCTCTGATTTTATGGAACAACCTTATGCTATGGGAAGTGGCGCCGATATGTTCAAATATCTAGTGCGAAAACAAATCAAATACGGAGCAGATTTTATAAAGATAATGGCGGCTGGCGGTTTTGCCTCTCCAGGCGATGATCCTGGAAATATGCAGTTAGATGCAGATGAACTCAGGGCAATCATAATGACGGCAAAAGCAGCGGATAAACCTGTGATTGCCCATGCTTACACCTCAGATTCGATAGAGATGCTTGTAGAACTTGGCATAGATGAGATAGAGCACGGAACGCTCATGAACAAAAAGACAGCACGTATGATCGAAGAGCGAAATATTAAGTATGTACCAACACTATTTTCTCTCATGCCGCCTGACGAGGATATAGACCCTTGCACTCTACCTCCTAAGAGCGAGGCCTTCGAGAGAAAACTTGCAAAATATGCAGAGCAACTCAAGGAAAGCAGAGAAGCGGTCCTAGAGCTTGTAAAAAATGGCAACACTCCTATTGGGCTAGGATCTGATATTGTCGGTCTCTATCCAAATTATGATGGTTGGCGTGAATTCAAAGCGTGGTTGGATCTGGGTGTCCCTCCGATAAAAACTCTTTGTGCCGCGACAAGTTCAAATGCTATGATAGTTGGCCGCAGCGATATCGGGGTGCTGGCTCCTGGTAAAACAGCTGACATCGCGGCGTGGAAGCGCGATTTATTATCGGACCACAGAGCGACATCTGAATGTGCTTTTGTTATGAAAGAAGGGACTGTATATAAATCTATGGGCAAATGCTAAAGTTTCACGAATCATAAAACTCCCTCGCTCCCTAATTCGCGGGGGAGTTTTATGACCAAACCAGCGTACGCCGCACTACTCTTAGACACAACCTATGTCGCACTGCAAATTTAAAAAAGGATCGCGCCTCTCGACAGTATGTCTATTATTGAGCAGCCAGATATATTAATCCATTATAAATAAGCAAAAAATTCAGGCTGTCCATTCGCGGCCCATACCCGATATTCCCCATTTCGGGATGAGGCGAAAACAGCAATAACTTATGACCATAGTGATCTGCTTCCGCAAACGCACATTTATGACAAAGCAATTTATCGAAAATTTCTTGAGAAATCGGATTATACCACTCAGTAACAGCCTGTTTCGCCATGTTATTATCGTACATTTTCCAGTCCGGTTTGAGGTTATCACGAGCACTGGCTAACAAAGATTCAAAATGCGCTAATGAGCAAACATTATGACCTTTTATCGTAATAGAAGGACCTTCCCAGTATACTAAATTCATCGAACTTGAGCTTCCCAAAGCCATCCCCGAAAATAACGGGTGTCGCGCATCTTCGATCCTACAGCGCACAAACCCGCTGCCGCTGCGCCAGTAGTCTAGGTCCTCCGTGTCGGTCGCTTCAACAATATTAAGCCAGTATCTGTTCTCGGAGTTATAGGAGGTCAAGGGCAGATAAGCCCCCCCGCATATTCCCAGATAATGCCCGCGCTCCTTTACAAAAGACCGTATGGCATCGTAGCCTTTATCTCCTAAGCCAGCGTAATAACACTCGCCAGCATCTGGACTCCCTGGAACTATGAAAACATCGTAATCCTTAAGCGCGCCTCTTCGGATATCATTATCATCAACAAAATTAAAGCGAAACCCGCCCCATTTTAATACTTCAACTAATGGAGCAGAAAAATCTTCTCCGGCTCCTCGCCCATTATATAAAGCAATTGAAATCTGCTTGATCTTCAATACAGTCTCTGGCATTTCATCGACACATTCGTAAAATATTTGAGTGTTATCGAAGAGCGCTCGGGCTTCGCTATTATCGTTTACGAAAAATCCACTCTGGTAATAATGCCCCTCTGGCCACGCAGGCGTAGATGAGAAACGGATACCGTTAACAAGCCACCATAATTCTGTTTTTTGCTGTAAAAGCTCATTTATAACCTGAAAATTTTTGCTTATGCTTGTCTGAATAGAAATTAAGCCTATTCTATCTGTTGGCATAAATAACTTTGGCAATTTAATTACCCCTTCTTTTATTTTTATTTATTCTATCCACGTACAGATTGTACAGAGCTACAGATTCCGGCGTGGCACCACCGCTAACCTTTGTCCCAAGTATCAGCGCGACAGAACTAGCTATGAACCCCGGTATTAATTCAAATATATAGGCCGACAGTCCACTATAGTACCAGAAAATAACTGTCACTAATCCTACTATAATGCTTGCGATTGCGCCCGCTTTGTTTATGTTTTTACTGTATAAGCAAAAGAGTACCAAGGGACCAAAAGAAGAGCCTAGCCCCGCCGCTGCAAGAAGAGCGACTGTAAAGACCAAGTCTGACTTAAGCGACATTAGAAATGCCAACAGTGAAATTACAACGACCGCTATTCGCTGCATATTTACGATTTTAGCCTCGTCTATGCTTTTCACATAATACTTCACTATATTGGCGCCAAAAGCAGCGGCGGCAACAATTACGTACGCGCTAACGGAAGACAATATCGCCGCCATAACGGCCGCTGCGAAGAGCCCGAGCATATAAGGCGGAAAATAATTCTTACCCATCGCAAAGAAAATTTGTTCAGGATCTCCAATGGCAGGAAACAGATATGCTCCTATCATTCCCACAAGAACAGCTCCAAAAGTTGAAAGGCTCACCCACGTTGTTGCAATAAATGTCGAGTCTTTGATCTCACTGCTATTTTTAATTGACATGAAACAGGTCAGAACATGCACCATTCCAAAATAGCACAAACCTACGCCGAGTCCGCCTAATGCTATAGAAAGCGCGGGCAAGAATTCTTTTTGCCCATTAAAGAAATCAAAAAATGCTGGATTGTGGGCCCATATATTTTCTATGGCCGGCTGCCATCCGCCTATTTCCACTAGAACAGCCAAAGGCACAAACAGCAACGCAATAAACATTATGCTGCCCTGAAATAAATTGCTCCAGCTCACAGCCATATAGCCGCCAAGAAAAG
>JAVVPF010000027.1:0-15132 GCA_036655895.1 Cloacibacillus sp.
ATATTTGCCAGATAAAATATTTATAAGTTCATTTATCCTGTGGAGGTATAATACACTCGTTTTTTTATTTGTCAAGCACAATGTTTTCTGTTTGCGAAGTTTGAGGAATGCGCCTCACTTTATGATGTTGAAAAGCGCCGCCCGCGCCGCAATCAAAACGCCCCCGATGGTCTATGACCTCGGGGGCGTTTTGTCTTTAGATGAGTTTAGGTTGTTTGACGACGTGCGCTCAGTCGGCCGCTCTTTCTTCGTGCGGGACGACGAGCGGCGCGCTTTCTGCGACCAGTTTCTCCACACCGTCGCGGCCCTTGCCGTCGCGCACGGCCACTCCCGCTCCGCAGACGCAGCCGCCGGGGCAGGTCATCACCTCTATAAGATCGTATGGAGCGCCGTTTTTAGCATAGGCGCGCAGCCGCGCCATCGCGGCTTTGTTCAGGCCGTTGACGCATGAGGTGCGAACGCCGCTGCCGTCTCCGAGCGCAGCCTTTACCGCCTCCGCGACGCCGCCGCTTACTGCGAAACCGCGGCCCTGCGCCGATGCTTCGGCCTTTAGTTCCGCCTCAGCGCACTTTGACGGGTCTATGTGCGCCGCCTCAAAGAGAGCCGCCAGCTCCTCAAAGGTCATCACATAGTCCACGCAGGAGTCTTCCATTGCCTCCTTGCGTTTTGCGACGCAAGGCCCTATGAATACTGTGACGTTTTTTGGATTTTTCGTCTTTACCATCTCTGCGGTGAAATGCATCGGCGTAGGAGTGTCTGAGATGTGCGCCGTAAGCTCCGGCATGTGGCGGCGCGCCGCCTGTATGTAGGCGTGGCAGCATGAGGTGGTCATGAAGGGACGCCCGTTTTCCATGCGTTCGCGCAGCTCCTCCGCCTCTTCGACGGCGGTGCGGTCTGCGCCGATAGCCACCTCTGCTGCGTCTTTGAAGCCCAGTTCGCGTATCGCTGTGACGAGCTGTCTGTAGCTTGCGGAAAATTGTCCCGCGATGGCGGGCGCGGTGAGCGCGTATATTTGTTTGCTGCTGTCGAGCGCGCGCAGTATGTCGAGTATCTGGCTTCTTTCAAGCACGGCGCCGAACGGGCACGAGGCGACGCAGCAGCCGCAGCTTATGCACTTTGCGTGGTCGAGCGCCGCCACTCCGTTTTCGTCCTTGTGTATGGCGTCCGTTGGGCAGTGCTCCTCGCAGGGCACCGATATTTTAGCAATAGCGTGATATGGGCACACCTCTTTGCACTTGCCGCAGTTTTTGCATTTGGACTTGTCGATGGCGGAGGCGCCGTTTACCACATGTATCGCGCCGAAGGGACAGGCCGTCTCGCAGGGGCGCGCAAGGCATCCCTGGCAGAGTTCCGTGACGAAGTAGCGCGCGTTGACGCAGCCCTTACAGGCGATGTCGATGATGGTGAGCGGAGAGCCTTCAAATTTCGGGCGTTTCAGCGCCCTGTCCGCGTATTCAAGCAGCGAGGTCATCTCGTCGTCTTCCTCGACGGAGAAGCCCAGCCCCGCGAGCACGCGCAGGCGCACGATGGCGCGCTCCTTATAGACGCAGCAGCGGTATTTCGCCGAGGAGCCGGGCGGTATGTGCTCAAAGGGCAACTTTTTTATGCGCTGCCTGAAGGCGCTGTCCTGAGCGTAGCTCCCGCCCTGCACCTCGCGGCTTTCGAGATAGGCCTCCGAAACGCTCTTTATAACCCATCGTTTGACATTTACAAGATGATTGAGCAGCATTTTTACATTCTCCAATCCGGTTCTGGTATGGCGAATTTTATATCTGAATTCGGAATTTGGCAATAACTTTGACAATTATTCAGAAGAGATAAAATACTCGCCTCATCGCGCGGCGCAAAAAAGCCCGGCTTTAGGCCGGGCCGTGATGTTTGCGTTATTGGAGGAGCCTGTCAGTCGGTTTCTACTACCGGCGTCATTATCCGGCGCGCTGGCGTTCCCACGTAGGTGCCGTTTGGCGGGAGATTTTTTACCACGGTGCTTCCCATGCCGACCGTTACGTTTTCGGATATCTTTACGTAGGGGCGGATTATCGCGCCCATTCCGATGAAGGCGCCGGGGCCCACTTCGCAGTTGTTTGCGATGCCGCTTTTAGGACCCAGGTGCGAAAAACTGCCGACCTTGGCGTCGTGCCCGACAAAACAGGTGGACTCGACGATGCAGTGGTCGCCGATGACGGCGTCGGACTCGATGAGACAGCCCGCGAAGACGACGCTGCCCTTTCCTATTCGTATGGAGCTGTGGACTATGCCCAGCGGATGCACAAAGACCGGCCAGCATACGTTCTTGAAGCGCGAGGCTATCTCTTTTCGCGCCTCGTTTGCGCCTATTGCGATGACGGCCATCGTATCCGCCGTGTCCGGCATCGCAGAGACCGGCCCCAATATCGGGATGCACCAGAGCGTTTTTCCGGCAAGCTCGGGGTCGTCGTCGTAGATGCCGGCGCATTCGACGCCGCAGGCTTCAAGCGTGGAGAGCACGACCTTCGCGTGGTCGCCCGCTCCGATGAGAAATACTTTATCCTGTGATTTCATTTTCATCATCCTTTCGGCATAAAATCAATGAATTCTGCTTAGTTTTATTGTAACCTAATCCAAGATAAAGTAAAATGAAATACGCCGATTTAAAAGCTCGGCGAAGGGGCGGGCGGACCTATTTGCCTCTATTTAGAGATAAAGAGCGTCTTAAACGGATGTATCATGGTATAATTGTCCAGTATACCGGATAGCAATATCCACTATTGCTGTAAACGTTCAACGGAGGGGTCTATTTGCGTCGACTGATTGTGAAACTTATACTGCGCCTGTTCTTCAACGTAAAGGTCAAGGGCTGGGAAAACTGGGAAAACGCCGGAGAGGGCGTACTGATCGCCCCAAACTACGTCTCGTTCATCGACCCGCTGATACTTGCCGTATTTCTTCCTGCGAAGGTGCCGTTCGCAATAGAACGGCGGCTCACTCAGAAAAGATTTGCGAACCTCTTTCTGCCGATAGCGGATACGCATATACTGGACGCCGATGCGCCGTTCACGCTGAAATATTTTCTTAACCTGCTGAAAAACGGAGGCCGCTGCGTCATATTCCCGGAGCTGCAGCCCACGACCATAGGCAACCCGATGAAGGTCTCGCGCGGCGTGGCGATGATAGCCGACCACACAGACGCAAAAATCCTCCCCATACATATCGAAGGCACACAGCGCACGCCCTTTTCTCGCATACAGCATAAGCGCGGAGTGCGCTTTTTTTCAGACGTAACCATCACAGTTTTTCCGGTGACAAAACTTGAGATACCGAACGACGTGAGCGGCTCTGCCAGAAATGCCGCGGCGGGGCGCGCTCTTGAGCGCATCATGGACGAGGCCTCGCTTGCCTCGCGCCGCAAGGAAAAACCGTTCTGGGACGTACTGCTCGACGCGCGCCGGGAGTTCGGCGGCAGCGTTCGCATCTTCAGCGACGCGGGGGCGAAGCCCGTCACCTACAACGGCTTCATCACGCGCGTTCTGCTAATAGAAGAGGCGTTAAAACAGGAAAACTTAAGCGAGACGAACTTGGGCGTGCTGCTTCCCACCTCTCTTGGCGGCGTAGTGACGCTCTACGCGCTCCAGAAGATGGGCAAAGTGCCCGCCATGCTCAACTTTTCGCTCGGGCCGCGCGCTTTGGTCAACTGCTGCAAAACGGCCTGCCTCAAGACCGTCATATCTTCGCGCAAATTTATAGAAATCGGCAAGCTCGAAGCGCTCACAAACGCCATATCGGAGGCGGGCATACGCATCTTCTGGCTTGAAGACGTAGCTCCGCTCATCACGACGCGCAAAAAATTATCGGCCGCTCTGCGAACGCCGTTTCTGCGTTCCGCGCCGGTAGACCCAGCCGCCGTTGAAAAGCCCGCCGTCATTCTCTTCACCTCAGGCTCCGAAGGCGCGCCAAAGGGCGTCGTGCTCAGCTATAAAAACCTCAACACGAACCACGCGCAGATGTTCACGCGGGTCGACTTCTACCGCTCCGACCGCGTGCTCAACGCGATGCCCATCTTCCATTCGTTCGGCCTGTGCGGCGTCTTCATGCCGGTGTCGCTTGGATTTTTCGTCTACCTCTACCCGACGCCGCTGCACTATAAAAATATCGCCACCATTTGCTACGACGAGCGTATAACGCTGCTCTTTGCGACGGACACCTTCCTTGCCGGATACGCGAAGGCGGCGAACGACAACTACGACTTTGCGACGATGCGCCTTCTCGTGCAGGGCGGCGAAAAACTGAAGCCCTCGACGCAGCAGACGTGGTTTGAACGCTTCAACGTCCGCATAACGGAGGGCTACGGCGTAACGGAGGCCTCTCCGGTGGTCGCCAACAACTACTACGCGCACCACAAGAGCGGCACCGTCGGCACGCTGGTCGCCGGCATGCAGCACCGTCTGGAGCCTGTGGAGGGCGTGCACAAGGGCGGACGGCTCTGGCTGAAGGGCGACAACATCATGCTCGGGTATCTGCGCAGCACGAACCCCGGCGTGCTTGAACCGCCCAAGGACGGCTGGTATGACACGGGCGACATCGTAGACATCGACGACGAAGGCTTCGTCACCATACTAGGCCGTGCGAAACGCTTCGCAAAGATAGGCGGGGAAATGATCTCCCTTGCCGCCGTCGAAGAGGCGATGCAGGAGATATGGCCCGAAGAGCAGCACGCGGTAACGATGGTGCATGGCGCGAACCGCGAGACGCTCACCGCCGTCACCACCAAAAAAGACCTAAAGCGCGACCTCGTGCGCCAGAAATTCGCCGAAATCGGCATGGCGGAGATAGCCATACCGCGCAAAGTCATATATATGGAGACAATCCCCATCCTCGGCAACGGAAAGACGAGCTACGTCGAGCTGGACGAGACGCTGAAAAACATGGCGGCCGAAGAGGAAAAGGCCTGCGAAGGCCAGCCGTGCCAGGAGGATGCGAAGGCGGAGTAGCGTTTCTGCAAACGAAAATATCTAGTGAAATATACGAACGGAGGCGGCGTCGACAGACGGCCGCCTCTAAAATTTTCCGTCTATTCCCATCTTGACATACCTACTCGTAGGTATGTATAATTCATCAGTCTGCCAACAAAATCATAGCGGACGGAGGTGATGGAATGCGAAGGACGAAAGAGGAGGCGCAGGAGACGCGCCTGCGGATACTTGAATCGGCGCTCGACATATTCTCGGAGAAGTGCTATTCAAACGCCTCTCTCACAGAGATAGCGGAGCATGTGGGGCTTTCAAAGGGCGCTCTTTACTGGCATTTTAAAAATAAGAACGACCTTCTGCTGCAGCTTATAGAGACTCTATGCCGGGGCAACGAGAGAAACCTTGAGTCCGTAATACAAAACCCGGAAGACAGCCAAAAGCTCAGGAACTATTACAAGACAGAGCTGACCCGCCCTCTCACCGACAGCCGCTACCAGAAGATACACAGGCTCATGCAGCGCCGCAACGAATGGCCGGAGGAGATACAGCTCAAGGTCCGCGCGGTGGTGGCCGACTCAATAGCGCGTGACAAAAAAATGGTAAAAATGCTAATTGAGAGCGGTCAAAAAGAGGGTAGAATCAGAAATGATCTATCGGCGGAAGCAGTCGCCGTGCTTTTAAGCTCGATATTCCACGGGCTTTGCGTCATGCAGCTTTCAGGGCTGCTGCCAAAGGAGTTCCCGGAATATACGGATATTCTTTTTGACGCGATGACGAAGGAGTTAGCGGCAAATAAATAGTTTCACCTATGATTTTCCGTAGTTGCAAGAGGTCAGTCACCACAGCCGCGCAATGCGGCAAAAGCGTTCAGATATTCAGAAAGAGAAGGTGCATATAGTATGCAAGCCCCAGAAGACAAGAGAAACATCGAGATCGACAGCAGGAAAAAAAGCTCATCATTGATTCGTATCGCTGTCGTAGTCATCATCGCGGCCGCGGCCATCTACGGCTACAAGGCCTTCATCGCGGCGCCGAAAGCGCAGATGCAGTCTCAGGCGCCGAGCGAACCGTTCGTGCTCGTAAAGGCGGTCGAAAAGGCCGACACATCCGCGCAGCCGTCGGAGTACGTAGGGCGCGTGGAGGCGATACAGCAGGTCTCCGTGACGCCGCAGGTATCGGGCGAGCTTGCGAAGGTCTGTTTCAAAGAGGGCTCGATAGTAAAAGCAGGGCAGCTTCTTTTTCAGATAGATCCCGCGATGTATCAGGCGACCGTCGCTTTGCGCAAAGCCGAGCTTGAAAAGGCAAAAGCCGCGCTCGACGCAGCCTCAAAATATTACAAAAGAGTGATGGCGGCGGACGCGCGCGCCGTATCTGCGGCCGAGAAGGACAACGCGGAGGCGGCCGTACTGGCGGACCGCGCGGCCGTTTCACAGGCCCAGGCCAACCTGCGTCTTGCTGAGATAAACCTTGGCTATACGCGCATCACCTCTCCAATAACGGGCAAGATAGGCCTTGCCAATATCACAAAGGGCAACTACGTGACGCCCGCCTCCGGCGCGCTTGCCACCATCGTGCAGACGGACCCGGTTCGCGTCAGCTATTCGCTGCCTGACAGGGACTACCTAGACCAGCTCGAGTTTTTCAAAAAGGCGGGCGCCGTCTACAAGACGAGGCTCATCCTGAGCAACGGCGCGGAGCTCAACATACCGGGCCAGCGCGACTTTGAAAATAACACCGTAGACCAGGGCACCGGTACCGTGATGATGCGTCTTCGCTACACCAACGACGGAGGAATGCTCATCCCAGGCGAAATGGTGCGCGTCTTCACGAACCCCGTCAAAAGCCGCATAGTCAACGTCATCCCGCAGACGGCTATCATGGCCGACACAAAGGGCGACTTTGTTTACGTTGTGGGCGACGGCAACATCATCCGCCACGTCCGCGTCACGCTCGGCCGCGAGCTGGGCTCGCTGCGCGAAGTTGACGGAGGCCTCTCCGTCGGTCAGAAGGTCGTCGTTGCGGGGCTTCAGAGCCTGCACCCCGGCATGAAGGTCAAGATAGACACCACGTCCGCGGCAAACGCAGGCGATTCAAATTCCATTCTTGAACAGGGCTCCGGCGCGGAGATACTTCCTTCGCAGGACGCAAAGGACAAAGGGGCGAAACAATAAATGTTCGCAAAATTCTTTATAGACCGCCCTCGCTTTGCGGTAGTCATCAGCGTGCTGATGGCTCTCGCGGGCGTCATAGCGGGATTTTCGCTGCCTGTGGCGCAGTACCCCAACGTAACGCCGCCGCAGATACGCGTTTCGACGACATACCGCGGCGCTGACGCAAGCACCGTCGCAAACACCGTAGGCGCCCCTCTTGAAGAGATGGTAAACGGCGTCGACGGCATGATATACCTGAACTCGACGTCGAGCAACAACGGCGAATACCAGCTCTACATCACCTTCGCCACCGGCACCGACCCCGACATGGCGCTCGTCCGCGTTCAGAACCGCGTCTCTCAGGTGACGCCGCAGCTCCCGTCGGAAGTTACGGCGGAGGGCATCACAGTTGAGACCTCGTTCTCGGACACGCTGGGCTTCATGTCGCTCACCTCGACCAACGGCACCTATGACGAGCTGGCGCTGATGAACTACGCCTACTCGAACATCAGAAACACGATGAAGCGAGTGCCGGGCATGGGCAACGTTCAGGTCTTCGGTTCAAAGTACAGCATACGCATCTGGCTCGACCCTGTGCGCATCTCGTCGCTGGGGCTTTCTATCAACGACGTCTCAAACGCCATCCGCAGCCAGAACAAACAGGCCTCTATAGGCTCCATCGGAGCCACTCCGGGCGAAGGCGACAACCCTATAGTCTATTCGCTGATGACCAAGGGACGTCTTTCAAACTTAAGCGACTTTGAAAACATCATCGTCCGCACCAACGCGCAGGGCGGCGTCGTCAAACTGCGCGACATAGCGAAGATAGAGCTCGGCTCTGAGATCTACAACACGCACGCCAGCAACAACGGCGCGCCCGCCGCTATGATATCGCTCTCGCAGGCGGCCGGCTCAAACGCGCTCAACGTCATGGCCGGCGCGAAAAAGACGATGGCCCTGCTTGAACAGTCGATGCCGAAGGATATGAAGATGACCGTAAACTACGACTCGACGCTCTACGTCAAGGCCACCATCAAGGAGATACTGGTGACGCTTCTGCTCACCTTCTCGCTGGTCGTGCTCGTCTGTTATCTCTTCCTTCAGGACTGGCGTGTCACTATGGTGCCTGTAGCCGCCATCCCGGTCTCGCTGCTTGCCACCTTCGCGGGGCTTGCGGCCATGCGCTACAGCATCAACATACTTTCTCTCTTCGGGCTCGTGCTTGTCATAGGAACGGTCGTAGACAACGCTATAGTCGTCGTCGAACGAGTGCTCTTTATAATGGACAGGGACGGCTGCTCGCCTGAGAAGGCCACCATCCAGGCAATGAAGGACGTCACAGGGCCTATGACGGCGACGACGCTCGTCTTCCTCGCCATCTTCGTCCCAGTCGGATTCATGGGAGGCATCACGGGCGAGATATACAAACAGTTCGCGGTCACTATCTCGTTTGCCGTCGTCTTTTCGCTGGTGGTGGCGCTCACGCTTTCTCCTGCCATGTGCGCGCACATGCTGCGTCCCGTTGAACCCGCGAAGTCCGGCCCTCTTAAGTGGTTCAACAACATGCTGGCCGGCGCTACGCGCGGCTACGTCGGCGGCGCCGTGTGGCTTGCGCGCCGCACGCTGGTGACGGTCGTCATCCTCTTTGGCGTGCTTGGCTCGTGCTGGCTCATATCCGCCACGATGCCTACCTCGTTCATACCGGAGGAGGACCAGGGCGTCGTCTTCATTACGATGCAGCTTCCAGAAGGCGCCACACAGGCCCGCGCGCAGAAAATATCGCGCTCCCTGGCCAGTGAGATACATACGGTGAAAGGCGTCAAAGACGTAATGACCATCGACGGCATAAACCTCATGGGCGGCAGCGGAGAAAACGTCGCCAGTATATTCACGCCGCTTCTGCCGTGGAATGAGCGCAAAACAAAAGACGTCCAGCTTTCCTCGATAGTTACAAACATCAAGGCTATCGCCGCGAAATATCCGCAGGCGCAGATCAACGTCTTCACGCCGCCTCCGATCATGGGCCTCGGCATGGCCTCAGGCCTTGACATGAGGCTGCAGTCGACGGAGGCGAACGACCCGGAAAAACTGGCCGAGGTGATGCGCGCACTTCTTTCGCAGCTTAACCAGCAGCCGGAGTTCCTCTACGCCTTCAGCTCTTACACGGCGGACACGCCTCACCTTTTCCTCGACATCAACCGTGAGAAGGCGGAGCTGATGAATGTTGAGATAGGCACGATCTTCTCAACGCTGCAAACCTATTTCGGTTCTGCCTACATAAACGACATCAACATAGGCACGCAGGTCAACCGCGTCATGGTCCAGTCGCAGTGGCAGTACAGAAACAATATCGAAAACATAGGCGGCATCTTCGTCAAAAACGCAAACGGCCAGCAGGTGCCGCTCCAGAGCATACTCTCCGTGCGCAAGACGCTCGCGCCGCGCGCCATCGACCGCTACAACCTCTTCCCGAGCGCCGGCATCACGATAGTCATGAAGCCCGGCTTCTCAACGGGACAGGGCATCACGCGCGTCGAAGCGGTCTCAAAACAGGTGCTGCCGCCCGGCTATTCCTACGAATGGTCCGGTATGACCTATCAGGAGCAGAGCGCTCAGGGCGGCATCATCATGGTGCTTGTGATAGCGCTCATCTTCGCCTATCTGTTCCTCGTCGCGCAGTATGAAAGCTGGAGCGTCCCTGTGCCGGTCATACTCTCGCTGCCTGTCGCAATGTTCGGAGCTTTGGGCGGCCTGCTCGTAATGAGGCTGTCGCTCTCCATCTACGCGCAGCTTGGGATACTGCTGCTCATAGGGCTCGCCGCGAAGAACGCTATACTCATCGTCGAGTTCGCGAAGGAACAGCGTGAGGAGCACGGAGTGCCGCTCATACAGGCGGCCGCCATCGCCGCGGGCGAACGTTTCCGCGCAGTCCTCATGACGGCCTTCACCTGCGTGCTGGGCGTGCTTCCGATGCTCTTTGCCTCCGGCGCCGGCGCCGCTAGCCGCAAGGCCGTCGGCACGACGATGTTCTTTGGGATGAACGCCGCTACGATCTTCGGCATATTCCTCGTCCCGGCGCTCTACGTCCTCTTCCAGGGCACGCGAGAGCGCATCAAGGGACGCGTCGGAAACGCGGTCAAGAAAGATGAAGGGGAGGCGCAAAACAATGACTAAGATAAACAAAACGCTTTGCGCGTCGGCCGCGCTTCTTATAATTTCCGCAGGGGCGGCGTTTGCCGCTCCCAAAGCGGCGGCGCAGCTTTCGTCGGCCGACATTCAGATGAAAAACGGCGAGTGGACGCAGATGGCGCAAATCTATCCCGTGCCCGCCGTATCGAACGACATCTCAGAGGTTCTCACGCCAGAGGTGCTCGCCGGCTGGTGGGACTCCTTCAGCGACCCCGAGATGACGAAGCTGATCCTGCGCTCGCTTGAAAACAACAGAAACATCGCGGCGGCGCGCGCAAAGGTGAACGAGGCCCGCGCCACTCTCGGCATCAGCCGTTCGACGCTGCTTCCGTGGCTCGACTCCAAGAACTTCTGGAACGACTCAAGGACGCCGGCCGCGGCGGGCGGTACCGGGAGCGATTCAAATATCTATAAACTCGGCATCGACGCCTCCTGGGAGCTTGACATCTTCGGCGGGAACCGCCAGAAGGTGAAGGCGCAGCAGGCGACGCTTGAGGCGCAGTACGCGGCGCTCTATTCAACATGGACGACGCTCGCCTCCGAGGTGGCGGTCAACTACATCTCACTGCGCACGCTCCAGGAACGTCTCACCATTGCCAACTACAACCTCGGCCTCCAGATGAGCACAGTCGAGATACAGCAGTCGAAGGTCGATTCTGGCCTCTCCGATTCGCTTGCGCTGAAGCAGGCGCAGTATACGATGCAGCAGACGAAGGCCAGCATTCCAAACATTGAGGCGGCGATCGAGCAGACTTTGAACGGCCTTGCGATACTGACAGGAGAGGTGCCCGGCACGCTCCACGCGGAGCTTGCAGCGAAGGCCCCCATCCCGCAGCTTGCCGCAAAGGAGCTGATAGGGATACCGGCGAACGCCATTCGCCAGCGCCCCGACATAAGGCAGGCCGAACGCCAGCTCGTGGCGCAGATGGCGCGCAAAAAATCCGCGCAGGCGGATCTGTGGCCTAAGTTCAGCCTCATAGGCTCAATAGGCACAGAGGCCGGAAACTGGGGCGGCCTCTTCACCGGCCCCGCGAAGCTCTACAGCTTCATGCCGCAGATAAGCTGGCCCATTTTCCACGCCGGAGCCATCCGCAACAACATCAAGGTGCAGGGTGCCATACAGGAACAGCTTCTTGCCGCATACGAGCAGACCGTGCTCGGCGCGGTAGGCGAGGTGCGAAACGCGCTCTCCGCAAACGTGCAGGAATATCAGCGCAACGAGTCGCTGCGCTTAGGCAAAGAGGCCGCGCAGGTGGCCCTTGACGTCGCAAACGACAAATACGCAAACGGCCTTGTCGATTTCACGAACGTCATAAGCGCCCAGACCGCGCTCACGCTTCTCTCTGAGGAATATGCCGTAAGCCAGGGGCAGATATCCAGCAACGCGGTTCAGCTCTTCAAGGCGCTGGGCGGCGGCTGGCGTCCGATGGAAGAGGCCGAAAAAGCGCTCTCCGAAGCGGCGAAGCTGTCAAAAAAGAAATAAGGCGGCCGCTCTTTTAGCCGCAGTGCAAAAAACATAAAAGGCGCGGAAGGCCCGGGAAACCGGAGCTTTCCGCGCCTTTTTGCGGCAAAGACAAGAGGCGTCTCGCCTCTGTTTTGCCGCCGGCATAAAAATTGCCCGTTGAATTTTTCTTCGTGCGGCTGTATTCTTTTTTTCGTAAATTTGTCCGCGCCTCGCGGCGCGAAAAGGAAGTATAGATCACCGCAATGAAAATAGGTATATTTGATTCTGGGATAGGCGGCCTTTCGCTCCTTCAATGCGCGATGGAGAGGCTTCCCAACGAGGACTTCATCTATTACGCGGATGAAAAACACGTGCCCTACGGAGAAAAGTCACGGCGCGAGATAGAGGGCTTCGTCGCTGAAATAATCGCCTTTCTGCTGGAAAAAAAGGCGGAGGCCGTCGTCATCGCCTGCAACACCGCGACAAGCACCGCGACGAAGGCCTTTCGCGGCCGTTTTCCCGTGCCGGTCGTAGGCATGGAGCCGGCAGTCAAAAGGGCGCTCGACCTCTACGGCGAAAGCGGCAAAAGGATATTGGCCGCCGCCACGGAGGTCACAGTAAAGGGCGAAAAAATGCACCGCCTCATCGAAGAGGTGGACAAAGAGCGCCTCACCGATCTGCTGCCGCTGCCGCGCCTGGTGCGCTTGGCCGAGGCCGGCCTCTTTGATTCGCAGGAGGCGGAAGACTACCTGCGAACCGAGCTTGCGCCCTACGACATGGGAGGCTATTCCTCGTTCGTGCTGGGCTGCACGCATTTTAACTTTTTCAAAAAAACGCTGCGCGGGCTGCTTCCCCCTGACGTCCGTTTGGTGGACGGCAACGAAGGCACCGTGAACGAGCTTTGCAGAAAGGCCGCGCGCGCAGCTCCGCGCGAAAAAAATGACGGCGACGCGCGCAGCGTTGAATTTTATATATCGGGGAGGCTCGCCTGCGGCGGCTCCCGGGCGCGATTTTTATCATATCTTGCATGGCTTTCGGAGATGGCGCGCATAAATTAAAGGCCGCCTCTTGTGCCGTTTCGTTTGTTTGGCGGCGAAAAATAGGCTATACTCAAAAATGAAATCCATGTAATTTATAACGAAGGCGGCGGATAGGCTTGGAGATAGAAAATATTTTACGGCAATACGACGAAACGCTCGCGGCGGGAAAGATAAAGGAGGCCGGGGCCTTCCTTGAAAAAACGGCGCGGGAAAGCGAAGAGGCGCGTGACCTCTCGGCCGCCGTCACGCTCTACAGCGAGCTTGAAGGCTTTTGGCGCGCCGCATGTGAAAAAGAAAAATGTTACTCCGCCGCGGAGAAGGCGCTTTTGCTGCTCGAAGCCGCCGGCCTTACAGACAGCGCCGCCTTCGCCACAGCGCTTTTGAACTACGCCACGGCAAAGACGGCCTTCGGCGAAGCGCAGGAGGCGATGTCAGTCTTCAAAAAGCTGGAAGAGCACTACTTGCGGCTCATACCCGCGGAGGACTACCGCTTTGCCTGCCTCTACAACAACATGGCCCAGTGCCTGCTCCGGCTTGGCTGCGCCCGCGACGCGGAAAGTTATTACGAACGGTCGCTTGTTCTGCTGCGCGCCTCCGACGACGTTGCAGACGAGACGGCCACCTGCAACTCGAATATCGCCGTCTGCATGATGGCGGACGGACGTCTTGCAGAGGCGCGCGCGGCGCTTGAAGAGGCCTGCGCTATTTTTGGAGAAGCCTCCGGCAGCCCGCATTATGACACGATGCTCGCCTCTTTCGGCCAGCTTGAATTTATCGAAAAAAATTACGACAAGGCCGCTGAATACTACAGACGCGCCGCCGAGGGCGTCGAAGGGCGCTTTGGGCGCAACCTGCATTTTGCCGCGCTCTGCCGCAACCGCGCAAAGGCGCTTTCTGCCGCCGGAAAAACTTTCGAGGCTGCGCAGTGCAGAGAGCTTGCAGAAAGCGCGCAAAGGCGCTGATATGCAAGGGCTTGAACTTTGCCGCCTTTTTTACGAACAGTGCGCCGCGCCTGAAATCGAAAAAAACTTTGGCGCGCGCGCCTCGCGCGTTGCAGCGGGGCTAGCCGGACAGGGCTCCGACTGTCTGGGCTACGACGACGAGCTCTCGCGGGATCACGACTTCGGCCCCGGCTGCTGCCTATGGCTCACAGAGGCCGATTACGCGGACTTCGGCTGCGCGCTTGGTTCGCTCTATGCCTCTTTGCCAAAGGAATTTATGGGCTTTCGCAGAAACACGATGCCGCAGGGCGAGGGACGCGTCGGCGTCATGCCGGCAAGCCGTTTTTACAGGCAGCTCATCGGCTCCTGCGGCGTTCCGCAGGACGAGCCTTCATGGTTTCGCATACCGGAGCATTTTCTTGCGGCAGCCACAAGCGGCGAAGTCTTCCGCGACGACGAAGGCGGCTTCAGCCGCGTCAGAAACGCGCTGCTTCGCTGCTACCCGCGCGACGTGCTCTTAAAAAAACTTGCGGCGCGTCTTTTTGTAATGGCGCAGGCGGGGCAGTACAACTACCCGCGCATAATGAAAAGAAACGACGCTGGGGCGGCATCGCTCGCTCTTGCGGAATTTGTCAGCGCGGCGCTCTCCGCGCTGCATTTGCTGAACGGCCGCTACACGCCCTATTACAAATGGGCCTTTCGCAGCGCGCGCGAGCTGCCGAAGCTTCATGGCGCCGTCATGGAGCTTGACGGCCTTTACGCCGCGACGCCCTGCAACCGCGCGGAAATTATAGAATCTGTCTGTCTCATGGTGGGGGAGCATCTGAAAAAAGAGGGGCTTTCCTCGTGCCGGGACGGTTTTCTCGTGCCTCACGCGGAGGAGATAATGCGGAAGATACAAAGCGACTATCTAAAAAAAATGCCGATTTCGGCTGGATAGGAGAGCGTCATGGAAGAGCTGGATAAAACGATAGAAGAAATCATAAAGCTTGAATGGGATTTTTTTGACAAGGTGCAGAACGAGGGCGGGCGCGCCTTCTGTCAGGACGACTGGGAGACCTTCAGCCTCATGCGGCGCAGCCAGTATTCGGCGTGGAGCCGCGCGATGCTTGAAAGCTGGCGCGCGGACCTTCTGCGCGCGGCGGAGGAAGGCCGCAACCCCATGACGGAGAAATACGGCTATATGATGGCGCACTCAGAGCCGTCGCAAAACGCGGAGCTGCTGAAAAGGCTGCCCGCAGTTTCGGATGAGAAACGGAAACTTTGCCGCGCAATAGTTGAAAGGCTGCTTGCGCAAAACGAAGGCTTTCGTGAAAAATATCCGCGTCTTTCCGGCCGCGGGCGTCCGCTGCGCACGGAGGAGGAGAAGGCGGCTGGGTGGACCTCCGTCGAGACCTATCAGAGCGGGGAACTGCTGACCTA
>JAVVPF010000027.1:15231-44754 GCA_036655895.1 Cloacibacillus sp.
TTCGATGAAGACGCTTGCGCTGCTTGACGAAAAAATAACCGAATTTGAAAACGAAGGCAAAAGCTACCCGGAGACGATAATAGAAAACAGCCTCAAAGCAAGAGGCATAAAAAGCGCGGCCGACGCGGAGGCGCGGCTTGCCGCAAACGACGATAAACATTAAAAAAGCATGTTATAATTAACAAATAGACATTGCTGACGGAGGCTTTTTTATGATCAGATTCAGATTTGAACCCCGACTTTACAGCCATCCTTGGGTCAACGTCCTTATTCCGGCGGGGGCGGTCGTCTTTGGCCTCTTCGTCGGCGGCCTGCTCTTTGCGTGCCTCGGCGTGGACCCGATCCGCGCGTATACGGAGGTGCTGAAAGGCGCCTTCGGCACAAAATACGGCATGGGCGAGATAGTTACAAAGGCGATACCGCTTTCGCTCACCGCGTTGGGCGGCCTCATCTGCTACAAAATGCTTATATGGAACATAGGCGCGGAGGGGCAGCTCTGCTTGGGCGCGATAGCTACGGTCGCAGTCGTGCGTTATTTTTACGTCGATACGCTCTGGGTGATGTTCCCAATGATGCTTGTGGCTGCCATGATAGCCGGCGGCCTCTGGGGAATGACGGCAGGATTCCTCAAAGCGCGCTGGAACGTAAATGAAACGATAACCACGCTCATGCTCAACTACATCGGCATCAATCTAAGCGAATACTTCATCTACGGCCCGTGGAAAGACCCCACCTCAATGGGATTCCCGTTCACGCCGAACTTCCCCGACGCGGCGCGCCTCTGGGTGCTCACAGGCACGCGCATACACGCAGGAATATTTCTTGCGCTGGCCGCCGCCGTCATTTTTCAGATAGTTTTGAAGCGCAGCAAATGGGGATACGAAATAACCGTCATCGGTGAAAACCCGCGCGCCGCGCGCTACGCCGGCATCAACATCGCAAAGAACATACTGCTCGTCACCTTCATAGGCGGCGCAGTGGCTGGCGTCGCCGGAATGAGCGAAATGTCAGGCCTCTACGGCAGGATGAGCCGCGGTTTTTCCATGGGCTACGGCTACACGGGGATACTTGTCGCGTGGCTTGCGCGCCTTTCGCCCATATACGTCCCGCTCGTCGCCTTCCTCATGGGGCTGCTGCTCGTAGGCGGCGACACGTTACAGGTGGTGATGGGGCTGCCGCTTGCCAGCCTTCAGATATTGCAGGGGCTGATACTTTTTTCCGTGCTTGCTGCGGAGACGCTCTCTCGTTTTAAAATAACCATAGTCAACGTCAAAAGGGCCGGCGAACCGCAGCCTGAGGCCTTCATCGCGGAAGAAAAAATAACGCTTCCGCAGCAGGAGGGAAAATAGATGGAATTTATCACAGTAATACTTGCCGCAGCCATCAGAAGCGGTACGCCCGTGCTTTACGCCTGCCTCGGTGAAGTGATGTCGGAGCGCGCGGGCGTCATGAATCTGGGCCTTGAAGGCATCATGCTGGTCGGAGCCTACGCCGGTTTCTCCGTCACAATGAAGACGGGCAGCCCGTGGATCGGCCTGCTTGCCGCCTTTGCCGCGGGATGCGCCATCACCGTCATCCACGCCTTCCTCTGCATCACGATGATGTGCAACCAGGTTGTGAGCGGCCTTGCGATGGTGCTCGCCGGATACGGCCTCTCCGCCCTCATGGGACGCGAGGTCATCGGACAGACCATTCCGGGGCTTGCCGCGTGGAAGCTGCCCCTGCTTTCGCAGATACCGGTCATAGGCCCCATATTCTTTCAGCACAACGCGATGATATATCTTTCATATCTGCTCGTCGCCTTCCTCTGCTGGTTCCTCTTCAAGACGAGGCCAGGGCTCAACTGCCGCGCCGTGGGCGAAAACCCGCGCGCCGCGGACGCGATGGGCCTGCACGTCTCGGCCATAAGATATTTTTACAGCATCGCGGGCGGCGGTCTCGCGGGCCTTGGCGGCGGCTATCTTTCAGTAGTCTACGCGCAGATGTGGATAGAGGGAATGACGGCTGGCCGCGGCTGGATAGCGGTTGCACTCGTAATCTTCGGCCTCTGGAACCCTGCTCGCGCGGCAATAGGCGCCTATCTCTTCGGCGGCGTCGACGCGCTTCAGCTTCGCCTTCAGGCGATGGGCTCCACAGTATCGGCCTCGCTGCTTTTGACTCTGCCCTACATAATGACCATCGTCGTGCTCACAGCCGTCTCCATACGTTCCGGCAAAGGCCGGCTGCTAGGCGCGCCCTCCTCGCTTTCCATTCCGTTCCGGCGTGAGGAGCGGGAGTGAGCCATATAGAAAAATAAACAAACTTATGTTATTCTATCGAAATGTCAGCTAAGGCTGCATAAAATAAAAGGGGGAACCTTAAAAATGAAAAAGGCAGTTCTGCTTGCAATAGCGCTGGTAATGGCATTTTCAGCGTCAGCATTCGCCCTCGGCGCGATCAAGGTCGAGGATCAGAAACCGGCATTTATTTACGTTGGCCCGGCCGCGGACGGCGGCTACAACTACATGCACGACCAGGGGCGCAAGCTCATGGAAAAGAACAATCCCGGCCTCAAAAGCTCAATCGTTGAATCCGTTCCCGAAGGCCCCGACGCAGAGCGCGTCATGGAGACGGCCATCAGAAACGGCGCTAAAGTCATCTACGCCAACTCCTTCGGCTACATGGACCACGTCATCAACGTAGCGAAGCGCCACCCCGACGTCTATTTCAACCACTGCTCCGGCTATAAGGACGCCCCGAACGTCAGCACCTACTTCGGACGCATGTACCAGCCGCGCTACCTCTCCGGCCTCGTCGCAGGACGCGCAACGAAGAGCAACAACATCGGCTATGTAGCGGCCTACCCCATCCCCGAAGTCATCCGCGGCATCAACGCCTTCACCCTCGGAGTCCGCAAGGTCAACCCCAAGGCGAAGGTAAAGGTAGTCTGGATCTACACATGGCATGACCCCGCAAAGGAAAAAGAGGCTACAAAGGCGCTCTTTGACGCCAAATGCGACACAGTGGCCATGCACGCCGACACCGGCGGCGCGCCCAAAGCGGCCGAAGAGCTCGGCATGTGGGTCATCGGATACAACACGCCGATGGACAAATACGCCCCCACGCGCCATCTCGTCACGCCCGTATGGAACTGGGGCAAGTATTATGACTACTCAACAAAGGCCATCGCAAAAGGCACATGGAAATCCCAGCAGGTGTGGTGGAGCATGAAGGATGGAATGGTCGACCTTTCCAACTTCGGCAAAGCCGTTTCAGAGGACACGAAAAAGCTCGTAGCCGCTGAAAAGAAAAAGATACTTGACGGGAAATGGGACGTCTTCCACGGCCCCATCAAAGGACAGGACGGCAAAACTATGGTAGCCGCCGGACAGAAACTTACAGATAAAGATATGCTCTCGATGAACAAATTCGTCGAAGGCGTAGACGGTACCATCCCCAAATAAATCTTCACACATACCATACCAAGAGGGCTCTCTTACCAACGCGGGAGCCCTCTTTTTTCGACTGGAGGAGACATGCCATGGCGAACGAACAACTCGTCTCAATGCGTGGAATAGACAAAATATTTTACGGTCAGTACGCAAATCAGGGCGTAGACTTCGACCTCAAAGCGGGCGAAGTACACAGCATCCTTGGCGAAAACGGCGCAGGAAAAACGACGCTCATGAACTGCCTCTCCGGCATCTACATGCCCGACGGCGGCAGCATCTACATTGAAGGGCAGCCGGTCTTCCTCCCGAACCCGCGCGCCGCCATAGAGGCCGGCATAGGCATGGTGCATCAGCACTTCATGCTGGTGCCCGTCTTCACAGTCTGGGAAAATATCGTGCTGGGGCTGAAAGACCTCCCCTGCGTAATAAACAAAGAGACCGTCATAGCCAAAATACGGGAAATCTCCGATAAATACGGCCTCTCGGTCGACCCCGAAGCAAAAATCTGGCAGCTTTCAATAGGCGAACAGCAGCGCGTCGAAATACTAAAAATGCTCTACCGCGGTACAAAGGTGCTCATCCTTGACGAGCCTACCTCCGTGCTCACGCCGCAGGAGACGCGCGAACTCCTTAAAACTTTGAAAAATATGGTGGCTCAGGGCCACGGCATCGTGCTCATCTCGCACAAAATAGAAGAAATAATGGAAATATCCGACCGTCTCACGGTGCTGCGCCGAGGCAAAAAAATAACCACCACCGAAGCGGGCGGCGTCACAAAAGAAGAGATAGCTGAAATGATGGTAGGGCGCGCGCTTGAAGGCGCTGCGCTTTCTTTGGATAAAAAAGAACCGGGCGGCGTCGTGCTTGAGTGTTCCGCGCTCTGCGCGCGCGACGACCGAGGGGCCGCGGCGCTCAAAGGCGTCTGCATAAACGTCCGCGCGGGCGAGATACTAGGCGTAGCTGGCGTAGACGGCAACGGGCAGGACGAGCTTTGCGAAGTGATCGCCGGCCTGCGCGCGCCCGACGCGGGCCAGATCACCTTAAACGGCGCCGCCATCACCAACCGCACCGCGCGCGACCGCATAGCGGACGGCATCAGCTACATTCCTGCCGACCGCAAAGGCGTGGGCCTCGTCTCCAACATGAACGTCCCCGAAAACATGGCCCTCAAAGGCTACAACAGACCGCCGATGGAGAAAAACGGCTTCTTCCTCGACTGGAAATATATCGCGCAGTACGCGGCCTCCAGAGTGGCCGACTACGACGTAATCATTCCAACGCTCTTTGCGCCTGTGCGAGTCCTCTCAGGAGGCAACCTTCAAAAGCTGATGCTCTCGCGTGAAATAACGGAATCCACAAAGGTGATAATCGCCATGCAGCCCACCTGGGGCCTAGACGTAGGCGCCGCAGAATTTGTCCACAAACGTCTGCTTGCCGCAAGAGACGAAGGAGCCGCAGTCCTCCTCATATCAAAAGACCTGGAGGAGCTTACCCAGCTCTCAGACCGCATCGACGTAATGTACGACGGCGCAATAAGCGGCTCCATAGAAGACCCCCGCCACGCCGACATAGAAAAAATAGGCCTCCTCATGGCAGGAGTAAAAGTCGCGTAAATCAGACCTCCAAAGCAATACCGCCGTTAAACATTTAATGGAGGGAATGCTATAATTATCAAAATAAACAGGTGGAGGTAGACCCGATGAGGCTTTCTAATGTCTGCGTTAAGAATTTTCGCTGTTTTGAAGATATATCCCTTGACCTTTCTGGAAGTTTGACGATTCTTGTGGGTAATAACGGCGCGGGAAAGTCCGCGTTGCTTGATGCGATCGCCATAGGCCTTGGGGCCTTCACCGCAGGCATAAAAGATTTAAAAGCCAATTATAATATAGATAAAAACGATGCCCGCCATGTCTCTTATGCTGCTGGCGGCGCCGTCAACACAGAAGCGCAATATCCCGTCTCTGTAAGCTGCGTTGGCCGCGTTGAACACGACAAAACCACTTTAAAGTGGACGCGTTCTCTCAATTCTTCAGGAGGAAGCACGACGGTCAAAGGCGCGCGCGAAATAATAGAATACGCCTCAAGGCTGACTCTCAATGTCATGAAGAATACAGGCGAGCACGATGTGCTCCCTGTTTTTGGATACTACGGTACCGGACGGCTCTGGGCACATAAAAAAGCAAAGTGGGGAGCAGCTGGGCGCAAGAAAACCAGTCGTATAGACGGATACATAGACTGCCTTGCCGCCGAATCCAACGAAAAACTTATGTTGGAGTGGTTTGAAAAAATGACGCAAAAGGAACTCCAGGAGCTCCAACTTAATAACGGCGCGGCAAAACTTCCCATCTTTGAAGTCGTAAAGAGCGCGGTTAAACAGTGCGTGGAAAAAATATCTGATTTTCAAGATTCTGAAATACGCTACAACCTTGAATCCCAGTCTCTTGAACTGATATCCTCGGCCTCAAAAAACCGCCAGACATATTTGTTGACAGAGCTCAGCGACGGATATAAAAGCACGATCAGTATGATAGGCGACATCGCATACCGCATGGCGGTCCTAAACCCTCATCTTGAGGAAAAGGCACTGACGGCCGCGCCAGGCGTCGTTTTGATAGATGAGGTAGATCTGCATCTTCATCCGCTGTGGCAGCAGGTAATTTTAAGCGACCTGACTAGAATATTTCCTAAAGTACAATTTATAGTCACCACGCACGCTCCGTCGGTAATAATGTCGGCGAAAGACGCGCAAATCGTTGTTATTGAAAGAGAGGACCTTCACACGCCTCATTATGCCGTCTATGGCAGAGACGCAAACTCTATACTATGCGAACTTATGGGAGCAAGCGAACGTCCCTCTGAAATAAAATCACTGCTAAACAACTTCTATACGCAAGTTTCCGAAATGAAACTTGAAGAAGCGGAGGCAGTGTTAGAGCGCATCAAAACTGAGATAGGCGCCGATGACCCGGAAATAGCTAAAGCTGAAACCGTCCTCTTCTTTGAAAAATTTGAAAACACGGATAAATAGCGTGAATGCTGTACATCAAAAAGGGCAAAGAACCTGCGTCTCTCACGCAGTATAAAAAAACAGCCGGCGCAAACTATGATGGCTGCGGCAAAGATGACATCAAACAATCTTTGATGCAGGAGCAGGCGGGACTCTGCGCCTACTGTATGCGAAGGCTCCGCGCACCGAGCGAGATGCGCATAGAGCACTATGTTTCGCAGTCCGTCTCACCGGAAAAGGCGCTTTCATACCTAAACATGCTAGGCGTATGTTATGGGGGCGAGCGTGATGACGGCGGGCATGGAAAATGTCGATTGACATGTGACGCACACAGAGGCTCGCGGCCCCTTGCCGTGGATCCCTGGGACGAGGCCTCTATCAATAAGATAAAATATAAGTATGATGGAACAATATATTCTGAGGACCACGACATTAATAATGATTTACATCATACTCTCAATTTGAACAGCGACGCCGGCCCCCACAAGAAATCGCGCGAACAAGTTCTTTTGGCATTCATTGGTCAATTAAATACAAAGTTCGGGAAAAGCACCAGTTGGAACAAAGCGCGCCTTGAGAAAATGCGCAAAGAAATACTTGATGCGAACCCCAAACCTTCATATTGCGGCATATTGATATGGTTTCTTAATAAACATATCAAATAGGCGCACAAACCTCCAATGTATATAGGGGAGGCTGCTCTCTGCTATCATTTCAAGTTCGTCGGTCAAAGGCGCTTTCGCGCTAAACTGGATATCAGCAAAACTACTATTTCTAATGAAACGAGACAGGACGGAGTCGACGCGATTTATTTCATCATCATGCCCGGCAGCCATAGTATCGTCTGCGGGAATAGCATCAGCACTACCATGACGGCTATCAGTATGAGCAGCATCGGGAATATCTCGCGTACTACGTCGGCAAGCGGAGTTTTTCCTATGTTTGCCGTGACGAAGAGCAAAAAGCCGAAGGGCGGCGTGCAGAGGCCTATCATCATGTTGAGGCAGATGAGAACGCCGAAGTGTACCAGGTCTATGCCCACGGCGGAGACTATCGGTATGACGATCGGCAGAAAGACGTATTGGAGCACCGCCGTGTCGAGGAACATTCCGAGTATAAGAAAGAGCACGTTGACGCATATCAGCACGATAAGTTTTTGGTCTGTCATGCCGAGAATGAGGTCAGAGACCATGCCGGGGATGTTTTCTTTTACCACGACGTAGGAAAATACGGCGGCGGCCGCGGTCAGTATGGTTATTGAACCGGTGGCCGTTACGGAGGCCTTTACACTTATGCAGAATTCTTTGAAGCCGAGCACTCTGTAGGCGAAGACGGAGATTATGAGCGCATAGAGCGCGGCCACGGCTCCCGCCTCCGTGGGCGTCATGACGCCGGTGTAGATGCCGACAAGAAGTATGACGGGCGTGAAGAGCGCCGGCAGCGCGCGCAGCGTGAATCGCCAGAACTCAGAGCGTGTGAAGACGATGCCCTCCGGGTAGCCGCGTTTTTTCGCGATGTACGAGATGTAGAGTGAAAGCGCGCCCGCTATGAAGAAGGCGGGAAGCACGCCGCCAAGAAAGAGCGCGCCTACGGAGGCGCCGGAGAGCATCGCGTAGATTACGAATGGGATGCTAGGCGGGAAGATGGGGCCGATTATTGCGCTCGCCGCGGTGATGGCGCAGGAGAATGGCCTGTCGTAGCCGTTTTTGTCCATTGCCTCTATCTCCATTGTGCCTATGCCGGAGGCGTCCGCGATAGCCGAGCCCGTCATGCCGGAGAAGATCAGCGATACGAGCACGTTGACGTAGGCGAGCGCGCCGCGTCTGCGGCCTATGAGGGCGCGAGCGAAGTCGAACATGACGTCGGTCACCTTGCCGTTGTTCATTATGTTGGCGGTGAAGATGAAAAGAGGTATGGCGATGAGGACGTAGCTGCTGTACATCATCCCCATTATCTGTCCTACGACGAGTCCGATGTCGGCGCTGTTGTAGGCGAGGTAGAAGACGCCTGCGGCTATCATGCCGTAGGTGACCGGTATGTTCAGTATGAAGGTGAGCGCCATGACGCCTATTATTATGCCAAGGGAAACGCTCATTTCGCGCCCTCCTTTCCGTCGCAGCCCTGTGCCAGGCTGCGCGCCGCGCGCGCAATGTCAAGCGCGAGGTATAGCCCCGCGAAGAAGATGAAGAGCATTATCGGCGCGTAGACTACGCGGAAACTTATGCAAAGCGAGGCCGTCTTTTTTATTCCCATAAAGTCGATGTATTCAAGCGCCGGTTTAAATAAGAGGCAGAGCGAAGCAAGCACCAGCGCGTCGCCCGCTATGTCCATTGCGGCGCGCGTGCGCGGGCCGAATTTTTTGTAGATGAGGTCGAAGGAGACGTGGTCTTTCGTGCGGCTTGCGTAGCACGCGCCCATGACGGTGGTCCACATGAAGGCTATGACGGTCAGCTCGTAGCTCCAGCGGAACTGGAAGTCAAAGAGATACCGGCATATCACCTGTATGCAGAATACGACGAACATGATGATGAAGGTTACGCCGGGAAGATAGATGCCGATCACGTCTTCCAGAACGCCCCATAGTTTTTTTGCGAGCTTCACGAATTTGTCCCCTTAAATTTAAAAATTAAATCCGCAGAGACGCGCAGCCTCTGCGGAGCCGTTTATTTTTCTTTTACCTTATTTGCTCATTCCGATTATCTGTTTGTAGAGGTCCATGTCCCAATCCTGCGTGATGGATTTGTCGCTGAGATAGTAGGCGCGCACGCGCTTTTTGAAGGCGTTTACGTCGGGCTTCACGATTTTGATGCCGTACTTGTCCTGATATTTCTTAAGCAGCGCCTTTTCGTCGGCGACGGCGAGCTTTTCGTTGGCTATCATGCCCTTTTCAAAGGCTTTGACCACGGCCGTCTGCTGCGCCTGGGTGAGCCCCTGCCAGAACTTTTCGTTTATGGCGGGCCAAACGGCGCCTATCATGTGGCCGTTAAGCGATATCGTCTTTATGACTTCAAAGAAGGAGCCTTCGTCGATGCCGCCAAGAGGGTTCTCCAGGCCGTCAACTGTTCCCGTCTGGAGCGCCGTGTAAAGCTCCGAGAAGGCTATGGGGACGGGGTTTGCTCCAAGCGCTTTGCCGAGCGAGAGCCACGCGGAGGAGTTGGGCGTGCGGAGCTTGACGCCTTTGAGATCTTCCGGCTTCGTTATCGTCTTTGTGCTGCGCATCGCTATGTGGCGCGCTCCGATGTAGTAAGCCCCAAGCGGGCGGACGCCGACTTTTTTCGCTACATCGGCGAACATTTTTTTGCCGAGCGCGCCGTTCAGTACCTTATCCATGTGCGCCCTGTCGCTGAAGAGGTAGCCCGCCGCCATCATCTTCATTGATGGCATGTAGTCTGCAAGCCATGTGGCGTCGGTGTAGCACATCGTCGCGTTGCCTTTGATGACGGCCGGCAGTTCGTCGTCCTGGCTGAAGAGCTTGCTTGAGTCGAATATTTCAAGCGAGAGCGTTCCGCCTGAGAGTTTTTCAAGCTCCGGCTTCACTACGGTGTAGAGCACCTTTGTGTATGAAACGTTGGGAAGCGATACAGTCGTGAAGATTATTTTCTTTGGCGCGGCCCACGCGTTTGAGGAAAATGAAAAAAGAACCGCGGCGAGCACGGCGATAAAGATGAAAGAGTTTTTCTGTTTCATAAAAAGTCCATCCTTTGTTAAAAATTTTTGACGCTGTCACTACTATTCTATCAGATATTTTAGATACGGGGAAATGCCGGCGCAAAAAAGGGCTTGATGCCTGATGTCTATGCGCTATCATATAGTTTGAATTTATATATGAGCAGGAGGAATGCGTATGACACATCCATTCACATTTAAAAACCAACTGAGCGCGATGGCGAAGGAGCGTCTTGACCCGTCAGAGATAGGCGTAATGATAAAGCTTACGATAGAAAACGGGGCCATTTCATTTACCGCGGGAGAGCCGTCGGCCGACATATATCCGACGGAGGCGCTCAAATCGGCCTTTGCCTCGGTTTTTGACGAGACGTCGCTGCTTGCCTACGCCAAAGAGGACTTCGGGCTGCCTGAGCTGCGCGAGTGGATAACGCAGCGCATGAGGGCGGACGGCATGGCGCCCGATTGGGTGAGCGCCGAAAACATTCTGCTGACGAACGGAGCAGGCGAGGCGATAGAGCTGGTCGCGGAGACGCTCATCGACCCAGGATGCACCGTGCTCGTCGAAGCGCCGACCTTTACGGAGACGCTGCTTACCTTCCGCAAGCAGGGCGCAAACTGCGTCGGCGTCGCCTCCGACGACGACGGCATAATCCCCGCCGCTTTCGAGGCGGCGCTTAAGGAACGTCCAGTCCGCTTTCTATACACCATCCCGAATTTTCAAAATCCAAGCGGGCGCACCTCGCCGCTTGCGCGCCGCAAAGAGATACTTGAGATCGCGGCAAAATACGGCGTGCCCATCTTTGAGGACGACCCCTATCACTATCTGAGCTACGACGAAGAGCCGCCCGCGACCTACCTCGCGCTTGCCGGAGACGACAGGCGCGTCATCCACAGCAACAGCTTTTCAAAGCTGATAGCGCCCGGACTTCGCTGCGGCTGGGCCGTCGTGCCAGATGCCATCATCCCGCAGCTCAACGCCTTTCGCATAAGCGCGGGCCTGACGCGCCCCGCCATCCTACAGCAGGGGATAGTGAACTATTTGAAGGGCGTGGATTTTGCGCAGCGCGTGAAATTCCTGCGCGACACCTACCGCGTGCGCCGCGACGGAATGACGGCGGCGATAGAGCGCCACTTGAAGCCGCTTGGCATTAAGACAAATTATCCAAAGGGCGGCTTCTTCCTCTGGGGCGAGGCTGACGGCATAGACGATATGACCGCCTTCGCGCGCTTTGCCGTGACGGAAAAAAAGATAGGCATCATACCGGGCAGCGCCTTTTATACGCTCGACGAGGGCAAGAAGGACAAGCGCTCGTTTAGGATATCCTTTGCGAAGGTCGCGCCGGAGGTGGCCGAAGAGGGCGTGAGGCGTCTTGCGGAGGCGTTTAGGGAATACCGCGGATAAATTTTCAATAATATAGCGAACGGCATAAAAAAAGAGAGGCTTGCGCCTCTCTTTTTTGTAATAAATTTTGAGTTAAGACTACTTTGAGTCCGGTCTGATCTTCTTGAAGAATACGGCTTTGCCGTCCTTAGCTTCGAGGATGAAACCGTCCTTGTCTTTAGGATCGTGGAACTGGTCCATTGTAAGCTTTGTGTGCATCAGCTGGAGGCCCTTTGTATTTTCGAGAGCCTGGCGGACCTTCACGGGGTCTGTCGAGCCGGCGCGTTTGATTGCGTCTGCGAGCCAGTACACTGAGTCATAAGCCATGACCGCGTTCATGAATTCCTGGCATTCTGTGCCGGCCTGCTTCTTATACTTCGCGAAGAATTCCTTCAGAGCGGGGTCTTCCTTCGCAACGTGGCTGACCCAGTAGGTTTTCTTCATAGCGTCTTTGCCTGCGATCTCCCACATGAAGTCGCCGTAGCCGTCGCCGCCGATGATGGGAACGTTGATGCCCATCTCACGAGCCTGTTTGACTGCGAGGGGGAGGCATTTGCCCATTGTGGGGAGTACGAGCACTTCGGGGTTCGCCTGTTTGATCTTTGTGAGCTGTGCGCGGAAGTCGACGTCTTCGCCGCGGTGGCCTTCGTCGGCTACGATCTTGCCGCCGTAACCTTTGAAGCTGTTGGTGAAGTATTCACGAAGTCCGTGTGAATAGTCGCTCGATACGTCGTAAAGGATTGCCGCCGTCTTGGCTTTAAGGTCTTTTGCCGCGAATACTGCGAGGATCTTGCCCTGATAAGGATCAAGGAAGCATATACGGAAGTTGTAGGGCTTTACTTTTCCCTTTTCGTCGACTGTTACCTTCGGGTTTGTCGGCAGCGTTCCGATGTGGGACACTTTGCCCTGGTTGAAGATCGGCGAGGCCGCGATGCAGAGGCCGGAGCCGCTGGGTCCGATTGCAGCAACTACCTTGTCCTGCTGGACGAGGCGGCGGGCCGCGCTGACCATGTCTTCGTTACGTGTGCGGCAGTCATACATGACGACTTCGAGTTTCTTGCCGAGAACTCCGCCTTTGGCGTTGATCTCTTTGACGGCCATCTTGACGGCCTCAACTTCGGCTACGCCATAGGCGGCGAAGTCACCGGTGACTGTTGCAATTTCGCCGATTTTTATTGTGTCGGCGGCAACTGCGGGGAGTGCGAAGAACAGTGTGCAAAGTAATGCTGCTGCAAATAACTTGCGCATAGAACTACCTCCTCAGGGATTTTCCGTTTAACTAACGGTGTCGTAATTTTACCATAGCGAAGAAAATTATAACAGCCGTCTTTGTGATTTTAATATCAACTATTGATTGTGAATTTAATTAATTTAATTGATGCTTTTGATTATTCTGCATGGGTTTCCACAAGCCACGACCGCGGCCGGTATATCTCTTGTAACGACGCTGCCCGCGCCTATGACGGCGCCCTCTCCTATCGTGACGCCAGGCATGATTACCGCGCCTCCGCCTATCCACGCGCGGTCTCCGATAGAAACGGGCAGAGTGTGCGTGACAGGGTATTCAAATCCCTCCCATTTGTTCATTTTGCCCCAGCGCACGCCTGTGTCTGTCGGGTGCGAGGCGGTGTATATCTTTACGTCCGGCGCTATCAGCACATAGCTGCCTACCGTTATCGCCGCGTCGTCCAAAAAGGTGCAGTTCATGTTGATGAAGCAGTTTTCCCCAAGATGGATGTTATTGCCCATGATAGCGTTGAATGGAGAGCGCAGGTGGAGGCGCGCCCCGCGCGAGCCGAGCAGCTCCGTGAGCACCGCGTCGCGTTCCC
Organism: Cloacibacillus sp.; assembly: GCA_036655895.1. NCBI lineage: Bacteria > Thermotogati > Synergistota > Synergistia > Synergistales > Synergistaceae > Cloacibacillus > Cloacibacillus sp. Next base: position 28,549 of record JAVVPF010000027.1, read on the forward strand.
GCCTATAGCCTTCCGGCATTGCGTTGAGGCGCAGCAAAAGCTCCGAGCAGCGGTGCATCTGCGCTATCAAAGCCGTCATGTCAAGTACGCTTTCATTTCTATCTTCCATGATTTTTCCCCGCTTTCACATACATTTACACATCCGATATTATAATCCGAACGGGCGTTTTTTGTCCGCGCCGCGTTGACCGCTTTGCACTCATAATATAAGATAAGGCCGTAAATGAGCTTATCGAATGAGGTGATGGAATGCCTGTTTGGGAAATAATCGGGCCTGTCATGATAGGGCCGTCGTCAAGCCACACGGCGGGCGCGGCGCATATAGGGCGCATCGTGCGGATGTGCTGGGGCGAAGAGGTGAAGCACGCGGACCTTTACATGCGCGGCAGCTTCGCGAGCACGGGCGCGGGGCACGGCACTGACAAGGCTCTCATCGCCGGGCTGCTCGGCATGGGGCAGGACGACCCCGACATACGCAGCGCAAAACAGCTTGCGCGCGAAGCCGGCATGGAATTTGCATTCTATACGGAAGAGGTCGCCGGCGCGCACCCAAATTCCGTGCGCATAGTCGTCACGGGAGGCGGACGCTCGATGGAGGCGGTCGGATATTCCATAGGCGGCGGCGCCGTCGTGCTGCATAAGCTGGACGGCTTTCAGGTGGACATCTCCTGCACTCTTCCCGCCATCATCATAATGAATAAAGACGTTCAGGGCGTAGTAAGCGCCGTCACGTCATACCTTTCGGCCCACAACGTGAACATAGCGACGATGAAGCTGCACCGAAACGCGCGCGGAGGACTTGCCACAATGGTGCTGGAGCTGGACTCAGGCGAGGAGCGCGTCGATACTGAGACGATGAAAAATCTGCACCCGGGCATAGTGCGCGTCATCGGGATACAGGGGGAGGCGTAAGATGCTTAAAGCTGTAGAAAAAATAGTAAACTTGGCCGCCGAAAAGGGGATGACCTTCCCTGAGGCGGTGCTGCTTCTTGATTCACAGGAGTCAGGCGTCGCGCAGAACGAAATACGCTTGCGCATGGCGGAGCGGCTTTGCGACATGCGCCGCTGCGTGCGCGAAGCCTGCGCGAACTCCGAGGCCTGCCGGCTCGAACCGCCGATGGGGCCGAAGCTGCGCGCCTATACCGGCTCGATGTCCGGCGACTTTCTGATGGCGGCATCTGCCACCGCGATGGAGGTGGCCTCCTACAACGCCGTGATGGGACGCATCGTGGCGGCTCCCACGGCCGGAAGCTGCGGCATCATTCCGGGCATGCTCTTTGCGTGGGAATTTTTCAGGGGCGCGGACAAAGATACGGACCGGCTGCTCACAGAGGCGCTGATAGTGGCGGGCGCCGTGGGCGAAGTGACCGCCTTTCGCGCGACGCTTGCCGGCGCCAAAGGCGGCTGTCAGGCCGAGTGCGGCGCGGCCGCGGCGATGGGCTCCGCCGCCCTCGCCTACCTTGAAGGAGGCACGCCGGCCATGAGCGCGCACGCGGCGGCAATGACCTTTAAATCAGTGCTCGGCCTCGTCTGCGACCCTGTGGGCGGCCTTGTGGAATGCCCCTGCATCAAGCGCAACGGCATTTTGATAGCAAACGGCGTTATATGTGCGGACATGGCGCTTGCCGGAATAGAGTCCGTCATTCCGCTTGACGAAGTCATAGATTCAATGGGGCAGATAGGGCGCATGATGGCCCCTGCGCTGCGTGAAACGTCGCTTGGAGGGCTTGCCGTCACGCCCACAGCGGCGGAACTTGTCAAAAATCTGGACCTGAATTGACTTTTAAGTCGCACTGGAGGCGATAAGAATGGCTCTTATCATCAAAAACGGGATCATAGGCTCGCCTGCCGGAGCGTTTCGGGGAGACCTGCTCATTGAGGGCGAAAAAATAGCGGCGGTCGGCAGTTCGCTGCACGCGGCCGCAGCCGGCGTATTCGACGCCCGCGGCAGATATGTGCTGCCCGGCGGCGTCGACCCTCATACGCACGTGATGTTGAAGATAGGCGCGCGCAAGGTATCCGACGGCTTCAAGGCGGCGACGCGCGCCGCGCTTTTCGGAGGGACGACGACCATCGTCGATCATCCGGGCTTTGCGCCCGATGGTTCTTCGCTTGCCGCGCCCGTCGAACTTGAACTTGAAGAGGGCGCAAAGGGTTCCTTCACAGATTACTCCGTCCACATGGTTTTCCAGCGCTACGACGAGACCGTCCGCCGCGAACTTCACGACGTCATAGCAAAGGGCTTTCCAACGGGCAAAGTCTACACCACCTACGCAGGGATGCTGCGCGACGAGGAGATATTTCCCTTAATGAAGCAAATGAAGGAAGAGGGCGGCCTTCTTTTCTTTCACTGTGAAAACAACGCCGTGACAAGCGGCCTTGGCGCGGAATATCAAAAAACGCTGCCCACGCCGTATGACGCGTGGCCTAAGAGCCGCCCGGACTACTGCGAGGCGGAGGCGGTAAAGCGCGTCCTTACGCTCGCGCGCGCGGCGGAGGTCCCCGTCTACATCGTGCATCTTTCAACAAAGGCGGCGCTTGAGGAAGTCATCCTTGCGCGGCGCACGGGGCAGACGGTCTACGCCGAAAGCTGCCCGCAGTACCTTCTGCTCACCGACGACCGCTATAAACAAGAAAACGGGTTGGACTACGTGATGGCCCCTCCGCTTCGCGGCCGCGGCGACTGCGAAAGGCTATGGCGCGCGGCGGCGCAGGGCGACATAGACACGATAGGCACAGATCACTGCTCGTTCAGCCGCGCCGCAAAAAAACGTCTGGGTGCGCGCAACATCTTCAACGCGCCGGGCGGCGTGCCGGGCGTTGAGACAAGAATGGAGCTGCTTTTTTCCGAGGGCGTGATGAAAGGGCGGCTGTCGCTTGAGCGCTTCGTTGAAATCACGGCGGCGGCTCCGGCGCGCATACTTGGGATGCCCGACAAAGGCCGCCTTGAGGCGGGAGCTGACGCGGACGTCATAATAATCGACCCGGAACAGCCCCACACCGTCACATGCGGCGCGCTGCACCAGAAGGCGGATTACACGCCGTACGAGGGCGCCGCCCTCTCCTGCCGCTGCACAGACGTCTGGCTGCGCGGCGAGCACCTCGTGGCGGACGGTGAATTAAAAGAAAAAAAACCAAAAGGCCGCTTCATAAAACGCAGCCTGTAAGAAGGTTTGCGGCAAAATAAAAAAAGCGGCGGCGTCACGCTCAAACGAGCGGACGCCGCCGCTTATTTATAATCTCTTCCAGACTCCGGCGGCGCATTCGCGCGCCTTTGCTGCGATTTCTTCTTCGTCGAGGTCGACGAGGCGCCTGTCGCGCATCAGCACTCTGCCGTTTGCGATAGTCGTCACTACGCCGCGCGACGACGCGCCGAAGAGCAGATGTCCGTTTATATTTCCGGCGTTCAGCTCCGTGGGCGGCGTGTAATCCAGCACGATGACGTCAGCCGCGTATCCCTCTTTCAGCATTCCGGTTTTTACTGGGAAGGCGCGTTCCGCTATCTCGGCGTTATTTTTAAAGAGCATGGCGGGAAGCTCGCCCCAGCCGGAGGCGGGGTCGCAGGCGGAATGTTTGCAGAGCGCGTTTCCCATCTTGTAGGCCTGAAGCATATCGCAGAGGTATCCGTCAGTGCCTAGGCCCAGCCTCACGCCGCGCGCCGCCATCTTTGGGACGTTCGCCGCGCCTACGGCGTTTCCCATGTTTGATTCGGGGTTGTGCACCACCGCCGTCTCCGTCTCGGAGAGCAGCTCGATTTCCGCGTCGTCCGTGTGGATGCAGTGCACAAATATTGAGCGTGGCCCGGTGAGGCCGAAGTCGTGGAAGCGCCGCACAATGCTTTCACCGTGCTCCGCGCGGCAGCTTTCCTCGTCGGACTTGCCCTCAGCAACGTGGACGTGAAAGCCCTCCGTGCGTCCGTCCATCGCCTCGCGGCATTTTTCAAGCGTCAGGTCGCTCACGGTAAACGAGGCGTGAAGGCCGAACTTTCCGGCGATCATCGGGTCGTTCTCGTCCCGCGCCCAGTCCAGAAAGGCCATGTTCTCCCTGATGCCTTCGTAGGCGATGTGCTGACCGTCGCGGTCGGAGACCTCATAACATGTCGACGTGCGCACTCCCGCCTCGCGCGCCGCCTCCGCTATCTCGCGAAGGCTCCCGCGCACCGCGCGCGGGCTAGCGTGGTGGTCGATGATCGTCGTGCAGCCGCATTTTATCGCGTCCACGAGGCAGACGAGCGCGCTGTAGCGGCAGTCGCGCAGCGTAAGCGCCTTGTCGAGACGCCACCAGAGGCTTTCAAGCACTCCCATGAAGTCGTGGCGCGCCTCGCCCGGCACGCTCATGCCGCGCGAAAAGGCGCTGTAAAAATGCATGTGGCTGTTTATAAAGCCGGGCATTATGAGGCCGCCCTTTGCGTCAATGAATTTGGCCGTTGGATATTTTTCGCGCAGCACAGCGGTACGTCCGACGGAATTTATAGACGTGCCGTTGATTGCAGCGCATCCGTCGAAAATGACGGGATTCTCAGGGTCGCGCGTGACAAGTATGCCTCCGCCTACCAGCAGCATCATAAACACCTCCTGATAATATAAAAAATATAAAAAAATACAGGCCCTCCGGCGCAAACGGACAGAGGGCCTGTTGGACGGTTACTTTAAAGCCGCGATAGCCTCAACTTCGACGAGGACGTCTTTTGGAAGGCGGGCTACTTCGACGCAGGAGCGCGCCGGCGCGTCCTTCGGGAAATATTTCGCGTAGACTTCGTTGACAGCGGTGAAATCGTTCATATCCTTGATGAAGACGGTCGTCTTTACAACGTCGTCCGTGGTGAGCCCCTGGCTTGCGAGCACCGCGCTCATATTTTTAAGCGCCTGTTCCGCCTGGCACGAGACGCAGCCGGGCGCTACCGTCATAGTAGCCGGGTCGAGCGGTATCTGCCCTGAAAGGAAGAGGAACCCTCCCGCCTTTACCGCCTGAGAATAGGGGCCGATGGCGGCCGGAGCGTTTGACGTGCTTACGATTTCTTTAGACATAGAAATTACTCCCTTCATAGTTATACTATTTAAAAAATTCTGTGATATCCACATATATATTCTAAGGTGCCCCCTGCTTTTATGCAATCCCAATCTGACGGTATCCGCTTCGCGGCTTTTGCTTGCGGGTGGAACGAGAGGGGTATATACTATGTATATACAAAAATAAAGGACGGGATGAAAATGCAGGCGACGATACAAAAATGGGGCAACAGCCAGGGCATAAGGATTCCAAAACATCTGTTGGAATCGGCGGGCATCGCCGCCGACGAGACGGTCGAAATTTCCGTTGAGGAAGAAAAAATCGTCATAACCAAGATAACCACTGTAAAGCGCAGAAAAATAGAGCAGATTTTTGCGGGCTATGAGGGCGGTTACGAGAGCTGCGAGATAGACTGGGGCGCGCCCGTGGGTAAGGAAATATGGTAGAGCAGGGAGACCTCCTCTGGCTGGAATTTGACCCGCAGGCCGGACACGAACAGGCGGGACACAGGCCCGCCGTCGTCGTCAGCAATAGTTTTTTCAACCGCGCCACAAGGATGGCCGTCGTCTGTCCCGTTACAAACAACCTAAAGCAATTTCCGCTGCACGTTCCGCTAGATTCAAGGACAAAGACCACGGGCGCCATCGAATGCGAACATATCAAATCGCTTGATATAGAGGCGAGAAACTATAAATTCATCGAGCGGCTGCCCAAAGATATTTTAAACCGCGTCATAGAGATAGTCTTGTCGGAGATAGACGAAGCATAGGGCGCCGCCTCTTGTGCGAACTGTGCGTATTGAATTTTGCGAAAGAGAGTATAATATTAACATTAAATAAGGATAATAAGTATCAAGAGGAGGTCAGCCTATGAGCGAAGGATTCAGAATAATTGGCAGGTCGGTCCCGCGCTTCGACGGGCCGGTCAAAGCGGCCGGCGAGGTGAAGTTTCTGGAAGATCTGGAACTGCCGGGCTGCTGGGTCGGGGGCGTCGTGCGCTCGCAGACGCCGCGCGGGCGCTTAAAAGAGGTGCGCAAACTTCCGGGCTTCGATGAAACCGGCGCGCTGCTCGTCACCGCGAAGGACATTCCCGCAAAAAATTATGTGGCAATCGTGCGCACCGACTATCCTGTGCTCGCCGAACGCGAAATAAACTACACGACGCAGGCGATAGCGCTCGTCGCGGCCCCGACTCAGGAGGCGCTGGACAAAGCGCTTGCGCTTGTCGAGGCAAGCGTCGAACCGCTGCCGCCCGTTTTTTCAATAGAGGAGTCCGAGCGCGCAAAGACCGTCATCTGGGGAGACGACAACTGCATCGACAGCTACTTCACAGAGCGGGGCGACATAAAGGCCGGCTTTGAAGAGGCGGAGGTCGTCGTTTCCGGAGACTGGGAGACGGGCCTTCAGGAGCAGATGTACCTTGAAACTCAGGCGATGGCCGCCTGGCGCACGGAAGACGGCGGCATAGAGCTTGTCGGTTCCCTTCAGTGCCCGTTCTATGTAGTGGGCGCGGTCTCCGCGATGCTTGGGCTCCCCGCGGAAAAAACGGTAGTCCGGCAGAGCGCGACCGGCGGCGCCTTTGGAGGCAAAGAGGACTATCCCTCAATCATCGGCTGCTTTACCGCGCTGCTTGCCTGGGTCACCGGCAAAAAAATAAAAATGGCGCTCGATCGCTCGGAAGACCTTCTTGTGACGCCGAAACGCCACCCCTCAAAAAGCCATTATAAAATGGGCCTCACAAAGGCCGGCAAAATAACTGCGCTCGACGTCGTGATGAACCTGGACGCCGGAGCCTACACGACGCTTACCCGCGTCGTGCTCCAGCGCACGCACCTGCACGCCGCGGGCGTCTACAGCGTGCCCAACGTCCGCATAAAAAGCGCGGCGTGGGCTACAAACACTCCGCCAAACGGCGCCTTCCGCGGCTTCGGCGCGCCGCAGGCGATATTCGCGATGGAGCGCACAATGGACCTGGCCGCCGCTCGGCTTGAAATAGACCCGCTCGACCTGCGCCTCATGAACGCGATGAAGACCGGCGATAAATTCCCCTTTGGGCAGACGCTGCAAGAGAGCGACAACGCCGCCGCCGTGCTGCAAAAAGCGGCGGAACTTTCAGACTACAGGCGCAAACGCGCCCTCTACAGCCAGGAGAGGTCGCGGCGGCGCAGGCAGGGCATAGGAATAGCGGTCGCGATGCACGGCGGCGGCTTCACCGGCTCAGGCGAGGCCGACATGGGCACAACCGCGCGCGTCACCTTCGACGGCGAAATTTTCCGCATCTACACCAGCAGCACCGAGATGGGGCAGGGCGCCTCAACCGTGCTGCCGATGGTGGCCGCCGAGGCGCTGGGCGTTGAGCTAGCCGACGTAAAATACATCGAGCCAAACACCAAATACACTCCAAACACCGGCCCCACAGTCGCCTCGCGCACCACGATGTACGCGGGCAAAGCCGTGCAGGACGCCTGCTGCAAACTCCGCGCGCTCATAGCGGACGGCAGAGGGCCGCTTGCCGCGGGGGAGCTGGTTGCTTCGGCAAAACAATATCTGCGCTCCCACGGCCAGCTTGAAGCGCTGGGGTATAACCTATTTTCCGACGGCCTCGAATGGGACGCCGATAAATTTGAAGGCGACGCCTACCACGGCTACGCGTGGATAGCCAACGTAGTCGAGCTTGAAGTCGACATGGACACCTACGAGGCAAGCCCCCTCCGCACCGCCATAGCCGCGGAGGTTGGGCGCGCCATAAACCCGATGCAGGCCAAGGCGCAGCTCACGGGCGGCGTGCTCCAGGCGCTCGGCTGGGCGCACATAGAAGAGCTCACAATAAAGCCGGACGGCAATTTCAGCTCCGCGCACATGAACAGCTACCTCGTCCCCACCTCGATGGACGCTCCCGAGTGGAAAATCGCGCTGGTGGAAGACCCGTGCCCCGCCGGATGCTACGGCGCAAAAGGCATTGGCGAGCTGCCCTGCGACGCGGGCGCGCCCGCGTTCATCTCCGCGCTGGACCACGCGGCCGGGATATTCTCACATTCGTGCCCCATGACGGGCGAAAAAATCTTTGAAGCCGAACAGGCGCAGACAACGGGGAGCGTGACAGACAGATGAGGATAGAGCTTACGGTAAACGAAAAACTACTGCGTGCGGACGTGCCGCCGATGACGATGCTCTCCTCCGTGCTGCGAGAGGCGCTTGCCCTCAAAGGAACGAAAGTAGGCTGCGGCGAGGGAGAATGCGGCGCCTGCTCAGTCATAATGGACGGAAGGCTCGTCAACTCCTGCCTCGTTCCAGCGATGCAGGCAAGCGGCTCCGAAATATTGACCATAGAGGGGCTCGGAAGCTCCGAAAACATGGACGCGCTGCAAAAGGCCTTTGTAACAGAGGGAGCGATACAGTGCGGCTTCTGCACCCCCGGCATGATAATCGCGGCGCGCGCGCTGCTTGAAGAAAACCCCAGTCCGTCGCTGGACGAGATAAAAATCGCCCTCTCCGGCAACATCTGCCGCTGCACCGGCTACGAACGCATCTACAACGCGGTCCGCGCCGCCGTAGAGTCCGGCTACTGCGCCGGCTTCAAAAAGCGTGAAAACCTCTGCTCCGGTGAACTGCCGCACCCGACCTGCGACGGCGACAAAAACTATATGACGCCCGAAACGCTGAAAGAGGCGCTTGAAATGCTCGCGGCAACCCCAGAGGCCGCCATATTGTCGGGAACGACCGACATCGTGCCCGACATAAAAAACGGAAAATTCAAGGCCGAAAAAGCGATAGATTTAAGCCGCCTCAAAGAATTAAAGGGCATCTATAAATCCGCCGGAGATATCCACATCGGCGCCTGCGCCACAAACGGAGACATCGTCCGCAGCACCCTCGTGCGCCAATACCTCCCCGCGCTCCACGAAGCCTCGCGCAGAAGCGGAGCGCCCGCAGTGCAGAACCGCGCCACAATAGCGGGAAACATAGCCACAGCCTCCGGCGCGGCGGATCTTCCCACAATACTGCTGCCGCTTGAAGCGCGCGTAGCGCTCGAAAGCGTGAGGGGCGCGCGCGAGCTGCCGCTTGACGTATTCATCGAAGGCTACCGCACAACGCGGCGCGCGCCGGACGAGCTCATCACCGAAATAATAATCCCAGCGCCCGAAAGCGGCACGATACAGAAATTCTGCAAAAGAGGCTCACGCAAAGCGCTAACACTCTCCCGCATATCGCTTGGCTTCTGCATGGCGCTCGACGACGACGGCTTCATCACCAAATTCCGCGCGGGAGCCGGAAGCATGAGCCCCGTGCCCATCCGTCTTCCAAAGACGGAGGCCGCGCTCTTTGGCAAAGAACTCACGGCGGAGCTTATAGACGAGGCGGCGCGCACAGTCTATGACGAAGTGAACCCCAGAAAGAGCGCTTCCTGGCGCAAAAAAATGGCCGCCAACCTGCTCGCCTCCTTCCTGAAAGAGGCGCTAGCCAAAGAACCCGGCGAAGAACCGAACGGCGGGGAAGAGTAATAAACAAAAATAAAAACGGGCGATTCGCCGCCGATAAGCGCGAGGCTTTAAAAAGAGAGGCGGAGAATTTTTCTCCGCCTCTCTTTGTGGACGTTGTTCCCAATTTATTCATAGGTATGATTACGATGAAATAGCTCTCGCCGTCTTTTTCTGCCGCAGAGTCCCCCCAGACGGTTTATCGTAACCATAGCCGCTCATATTTAGCTAAGACGGCTGAGGGAGCGGCAAGTATTTGTACCTGCGTTATGAGCTGCGCAGGGCTGTAAGATAAAGTCACAGCATAAACTTTAAACCAAGCATAGTCGAAAAGACAGGGGGCAAGAGCAGAATGATACCGATTGAAGAAAAGGCGGCTGCAATAATCAAAAAATGTACAACCATTGAACTTACTTCCATTACGGAAGATGGGTATCCACGCATATTTTTTATGAACATAGCGGCATCACAGGGAGCCGAACGCATATTTTTCACCACGGGAACTAAGACGCATAAAGTAGCGCAGTTTAAAAAAGACCCAAAATCAGGGATAGCGTGCAGTAACGGGCACGACGTCATCACAATGACTGGAACTATAAAAATCGTAGAAGATCAAGCGGTAAGAAAGAGCCTGTGGAAAGATTTTTATAAGGGATTTTTCCCGGGAGGCCCTGAGGATTCTGGATATTGTGTATTGCAGTTTGACGCGCTGGAGGCCGCCTTTTGGATCGATGAAGAATACACCAAATGCCGCTATACCGCCAAAGGAATAGAGGTGCTCCAGCATTTTTGTCAGGGCTGCGGAATCCCACGGCCCTGACAAAAACACGAACTTACCCGATGCCGCCCGGTGTTACGCAGCTTAGGATGAAGACTATCACCGTCATGACGCAGAAGACATATTTTGTCATCGGTTCAAGCCACGGGCCTATCTCTTTTGCGCGCCCCTTCTGAAGCTCCGTCCTTGCGTACTTTCCGCCGAACACCCAGTAGAAAATAATGCCGGCCATGGCGGCGCCAAGCGGGCAGACGTAAATAGATACGAAATCCATCCAGCCTCCGACGATGCCCTGTATCACCACGCTGGAGGCTGTTCCAATAACAGCTATCGCAAGCACCGCCTTCACGCGGGAGAGCCCCATCCTCTCCTGAAGCGTCGCGATAGAGACTTCAAAGAGATTTATAAGCGACGTCACACCGGCAAAGAGCACGGAAAGGAAGAAAATTATCATGATGAGCCTGCCGCCCGGCATACTTTTAAAAAGGTGCGGCAGATAAATGAAAATAAGCCCGGGGCCGCCGGCGTCCAGCCTTGCGCCGGCCGCGGCCACCGCCGGGATTATGACAAGCGCCGCTATCAGCGCCGCCGCCGTGTCAAAAAAAGCCACCTTCGCCGCCGAGTTGATTATATCCACGTCTTTTTTCAGGTATGAGCCGTAAATAAGCGTCCCGTTGCCGGCAAGCGACAGCGAGAAAAAAGCCTGCCCCAGCGCGAATATCCATGTCATAGGGTTTCGGAAGGCGGCGGGGTCCACCGAGAAAATATATTTATAGCCTTCGGAGGCCCCGGGGCGAAAGGCGATATAGACGCCCAGGCCGACGAACATCACGAAGAAAAGCGGTATCATTATCTTGTTTGCTTTTTCTATGCCGTTTGTGATGCCGGCGCTCATTATATAAAATGTAGCGGCAAGGCCCGCAAGCTGCCATCCCGTGTTTCCGAAAGCCTGCGCCATCCCGCCGAAGGCCGCGCCGAAGCCGTCAAGAGAGTCCGGCGAAAGCGAAAAGCCGACAAAAGAGCCTACAGTATATTTAAGTATCCAGCCGACGACGACGGAATATCCCACCGCGAGGGCAAGCGAACCTACGACCGGCACGACCCCCAGCCAAAAACCTATTTTTTCGTTCCACCCGCGGCTCTTGAAAGCCTTTTGAAAGGCGCCTATAGGCCCAGAGCCAGTGGCGCGGCCAAAGGCCATTTCGCCGATGACGCCCGAAAATCCGATTATCACAACAAACAGAATATATGCGATAAGATAGGAACCTCCGCCGTATCGCGAGACTCTTCCGGGGAACATCCAAATATTTCCCATTCCCACCACAGAGCCTATACAGGCCAAAACAAAGCCCCATCTTGTGCTGAACGATTCGCGCGCGGATGCCGCGCCGCTGCTTTTTGTACTCATTTTTTTGACACACTCTCTTTCTTCGCTTATCTGTCCTTGTCTTTGCTTGGAGCAAGCTCCCTTTCCTGCGCCGTCATTTTAAGCGCCATTTTATTATCGCACAGAAACCAAAAATAACAAAGCCGCGCCGCGCCGCGCAAACGCACCAGAGGCCGCGAGAAAACCGGGCGGCCTCGTTTAGATGGCATTTGGCGCCTCACCTCCTGCCGCAGTGTTTTTGTGCGGCGGGCAGAGCGCCGCAATTATGTTTTTTCATTCCTGACTGGTTAGGAGGCGGTTACGTTTTGGTTCGGCGGCTTTGGTTTTTTGTCTTGCGGTATTTTTTGTTGTTGTGCATTTACGCAAAAACCATTATAATCTTCTCACTAAACGTGCGTTGACTTGCGGCAGTTTTGTCTGCCAGCGCACTTTGAAATCATAAATATTATAGGGCTTGGAGGAATAACGATGATTGGAGCTATCAAGAACATACCGTCAAAACTATCAAAAGCGTCCGCAACTTTAGTACAGGATGCGGGGGGGGGGGTAAACGATTAAACATTTTTGTGCTTGCGGCGCTTATTGCCGTGATCTCGTTTACCCCTTTTATAATGATGCGCTCATTCGCGGCGCAAAACGCCTCAAACTTTGCGGTGACGCCCGGTGAAGTAACGATCTTCGCGGAGCGCGCAGCAAACGTCAACGTCACCTCTGCGGACGCCCAGACGATGCGGCTCACAGTGACATCCATCCCGACCGGCAAAGGGCTGACATGGACGACATCTGATAAAAGTATCGTTCAAGTAACCGACTCAGGCGACATCACCGCAGCGTCGTCGGGCGAGGCAAATATCACCGTTACGCACACAGACGGCCGACAAGCGGCCTGCAAAGTCAAGGTCGTAGCCGCGCCTACGGAAAACTGGGCCGCCTCCGCCGACACTAAATGGTACGACGACAATAAAACCTCTTCCGCCTTCACCATCACGACGGCGGAGCAGCTCGCGGGGCTGGCTAAGCTTGTAAACGCCGGCTCGGAGGACTTCTCCGACAAAACGATAACCCTCTCAAACGACATAGACCTAAGCGCTGGCGAATGGACCGCGATAGGAACATACGCGCAACCATTCAAGGGAACTTTCAACGGCGGCGGACACGCGATAACGGGCCTCTATATCAACGAGGCTGGCGCTGAGGATCAGGGCCTCTTCGGACAGATCGGCAGCATGGGCGCGGTAAAGGGCATCCGTCTCTCAGGCTGCGTAGCAGGCGGAGAGTACGTCGGCGGCGTGGCGGGATATAACAAAGGCGTGGTGACCAACTGCACTATGACCGGCAGCGTCAACGGCACTAGCGGCGGCGTCGGCGGCGTGGCGGGAGAGAACGACGGCGCGGTGACCAACTGCACTATGACCGGCAGCGTCAACGGCACTAGTGATGTCGGCGGCGGCGTGGCGGGACATAACTACGGCGCGGTGACCAACTGCACTATGACCGGCAGCGTCAACGGCACTAAAGAGGTCGGCGGCGTGGCGGGATGGAACATAGGTAAGGTGACCAACTGCACTATGACCGGCAGCGTCAACGGCAGTGATAGCATCGGCGGCGTGGCGGGCGTTAACCGCATAGGCACGGTGAGCAACAGCGCGATGACCGGCAGCGTCAACGGCAAAAGCGGCCTCGGCGGCTTCGGCGGCGTCGGCGGCGTGGCGGGCAGGAACGACAGCGGTGTGGTGACCAACAGCGCGATGACCGGCGGCGTCAACGGCACTAGCAACGTCGGCGGCGTGGCGGGCTATAACATGAACGGCGGCACGGTGAGCAACAGCGCGATGACCGGCAGCGTCAACGGCACTAGCAACTTCGGCGGCGTGGCGGGCTATAACATGGACGTCGCCACCGTGACCAACTGCGGCTGGCTCGCCGACGCGCATACGATAGGAATCGGAATTGATTATAATCCTCAGTCAACAGACGTCACCTCCTTCGACGCGGCAGGCACTCCCGTCACGACCATCCTCTTTGACGACTACGAGCTCAAGGCCGCTGTAAATACTTCATCGGAGATGGCGGTGCGCACCTACCCGGGCGCAAGCGCCGCACTTAAAGCGGTCGCCTCTCCTGATATAGCGAAGATAGAAAACTTTGCGGTAAGCGGCGACGTAACTGCCGCGCGCGTCACCGGCCTCACGATAGGCAGCGCGGACGTAACCGTATCCGCCCTCGCCGCAGCTGGAGCAAGAGATTACAAAGCAAAAGTGCAGGCGCACCTCACCGTCCTGCCCGGGCCGCCAAAGCCTGAGCCGGAGCCTGAGCCTGAGCCGGGACCCGATCCAAAGCCCGCGCCGGGAGGGAGCGGCTCAAGCGGCTGTTCTGCGGGAGCAGGGGGCATAGCGATGCTCGCCGTTGCTGCGGCCGCGATGCGCGGAAGGAAAACAAAGCGCTAAACGAACGACAGCGCTAAACGAACAATAGCGCCAAACGAACAATAGCGCCAAACGAACAACAGCGCTAAACGAACGACAGCGCCAAACAAACGATAAAAGAAAAAACCGTCCCCCCGCAAGCAGCACGCGGGGGGATATTCCGTCTTGCCGTAATGTCTTTTGCCTTGCGCGGTTTACCAATAAAAAATCATACTGAATTTTTTGAAAGAGGCTTCACAAAACCGCCGCCGCACATTACAATGTGCTGGCAAATACATACTTTCTCGTTATTTGCGATGCGGACAAAACGCCAAACCACACGAAAGCGTGGGACGGAAAGCCACGGGTCTAAACTCGAAAGAGCAGGACAGCCGGTTGCCCGACACAACTGAATAACGTTTTTAATAGTTGTATTTACGGCATACGATTGTTTGGAAATCAAGACCCGACTTACCGCCATCTGGCGATAGGCTGGGTCTTTATAATTTTATAACAGAAAAAGAAAGAGGTCACGTATGATGTTTAAGGCCGTGAGAAAAAGGGATATCGCTATCATACTCGCAATGCTGCTCTCCGCGCTTGCGCTGTTCGCCTGGGCGGAGCCGGGGCTGAGCACGCTTGATAATGGCGCGGCAAATGAAAGCGACGGCCAGTGGCAGGTCACAACCGTCGATAACACAACTACGTACGTTCCGCGCGCCAATGGGACGAATACCTTTACTCTCACGGCCGACATGATAAAACAAGCGACTGTCTTCTGCGCGGCGTCGGGGGACGCGGCCGCGACGAATCTTACTTTCAACCTGAACGCGGCTATCGACAACAGCGGCGCGGCTAACAGCTCGTTTTCCTTTAACCTCTTTGGGGGCGGAGACGGAACCACGACCGCGGGCGACGCGGAGGTGACTATCATAGGCGGCGCCGGAGCAAAGATACTTGGGCATCCCGGAGTGCAGAACATCTACGGCGGAGGCCAAAACAGCACGATAGGCGGAAACACAAAGGTGACGCTTGGCGGCGGTTCTGAAATATCGTGGACGCGCGTCTTTGCCGCCGGAAAAAACAACCGCGTCGGCGGCGACAGCCTCCTCGACGTGCAGGGCGCGTGGCACGTAATTTCAAATGATACGGCCTTTGCGGCTGGACCGTGGGTGGACGACGCAAAGACCGGAAGCGTAGCGGGCAAAGCGAAGCTCATAATGGACAATGCGGGCGCGAAGGTCAACGGCATCTTCACATCGGGGTACGCTGTGAAAAAAGATTCAAAAATATTCATCGGCGGCGCGGAGCTTATTGTGCGAAACGGCGCGGCTGGTGCGGTCCACGGCGGGGCCTACAACCTTGGAACGGTCGTCATCTCAAACGACGTCAACATACGCATAGAAAGCGCGGACTTCTGGTATCCCGGTGCCACCTATGTGACGCCCGGCTCGCTCGCGCTCTCTAACGATGCGGCGTGCAATGGCGGACGCAGCGTCATTCTTGGCAATGCCAGCGTAACTATCGCCGGAGGCAGGGGGCTCAACAACGTCTTTGGCGCGGGGGCCATACAAGGATGTATGGGCTACGACGCGATAGCCGGAAACAGCTCGATAACAATAGAGGGAGACCGCGGAATCGCCGCGCTTACTCTGGTCCCCGGCTCTGGCGGGGCGTTTGGAGAGGGCGTCTATGCCGGCGGCAGCCGTGTAATGGGCATGGGCGAGGCCGTCGTAAGCAAAGACGCAACGGTTACGCTAAAAGACATTACCTCGTTCAATGGGTATCGCGGCACGTTCTCAGGACAAGGGTATGACATCTCAGTTGACGGCAGCGGGTTGCCCGTTCCATCCGACTACATCGGCTCCGTCAAAGGAGATTCCACACTCGTCTTTGAGAACGTCAAGACAAAAGAGCCGCTTGCCGCCTCCATAAAGAACTTCACAAAGATAAAAGCGGTGCGCGGCAGCGATCTTGCCATCGCAAGCGCCGTTGTGTGGAAGAATGGCGATCTTGAAATAGCGGACGGCTCAAAACTGACGCTCTTTGGCCCGGCGGACTTTAGCGGAGCGAAGCTCATCGTCAAAGACGGCGCAAAGCTCGTCATAAGCGGCGACCTTGACGCGGGCGGCGCCGACATTGCGCTTGA
>JAVVPF010000028.1 GCA_036655895.1 Cloacibacillus sp.
TCATAAGCGTGCTCTTCTTCAATTTCTTCTTCACGGAGCCAAGGTTCACGCTCGCGGCTTACGACGCCGGCTACCCCGTCACCTTCGCCGTCATGTTCCTCTCATCGTGCCTCGCCACCTCGCTCGTCCTCCGCGTCAAAGGTCAGAGTAAACTTGCGGCGCAGAAGGCCTACCGAACGGAGGTGCTGCTTACGACGAGTCAAAAACTTCAAAAGGCCGACAGCGTGCGGGAAATTTTGGAGGTTACTGCGGAGCAGCTGCAAAAACTGCTGGAGCGCCCTGTGCTCTTTTACACTGCGGAGGCGGACGGCCATTTGGGACGCCCCGTCTGCTTCGCGCGGCAAAACGAGGAATTTCCCGCGGAAGCCCGCGCAGAAGAAGAAAAGGGCGCGGCCGAATGGGTCTTCAAAAACAACAAACACGCCGGAGCCACGACAAATACTCTGCCCTGCGCAAAGTGCCTTTATCTGGCGCTCAGAGGGCAGGAGGGGGTATTTGCCGTAGCCGGCGTATATATGGGAAGCGCTGCGCGCGCCATTGATGCCTATGATAAGAACCTTCTGCTCGCCATACTCGGCGAAGGAGGGCTGGCGCTTGAGAGGCAGAGCCTGCGCGAAGAGAAAAAAACCATTGAGATGAACGCGCGCCAGGAACAGCTTCGCGCAAACCTTCTTCGCGCAATATCGCACGATCTGCGCACGCCGCTCACCAGCATATCAGGAAGCGCCAGCATCTTAATGACAAACTCCGCCGTGCTGGACGAAGAAAAGAGAAAAAAACTGTGCACGGACATCTACGACGATTCCATGTGGCTAATCAACCTGGTGGAAAACCTGCTCTCCGTAACAAAGACGGAAAACGGTAAATTGAGCCTCGCCATCGAGCCAGAGCTGCTGGGCGACGTCTTCCGCGAGGCCATGAAACACCTAGACCGCCATGCCGCAGAGCATAAAATAAGCGTCCATGTGGACGACGAGCTGCTTATGGCGCAAATGGACGCGCATCTCATCGTTCAGGTCGTAGTCAACCTGCTGAACAACGCGGTAAAATATACGCCGTCAGGCTCCTTGATTCGTCTGGGCGCGAAAAAAGAGGGACGCAGGATAGTGGTCACAGTGACGGACGACGGCCCGGGCATCCCGGACGAAGCGAAGAAACGGCTCTTTGAAATGTTTTACACGGCCGGCGGCGCGCGCACGGACAGCCGAAGAGGACTCGGGCTAGGGCTTTCTATATGCAGATCCATCGTAGAGGCCCACGGAGGAAAAATATCGGTGCGGGATCATGCGCCGCACGGCACGGAATTTGCGTTCACATTAAAAGCGGCGGAGGTGCATAGTTATGAATAGACCGCAGATATTGGTGATAGAGGATGACGGCGCCATCTTGAATCTGATGACGACGACGCTGGAAACACAGGGATACCAATACAAGACGGCCAGGACCGGCGCGGCCGGGGTGCTTGAGGCGCTTTCGTGCCAGCCTGAAGTGATATTGCTGGACCTCGGCCTGCCTGACATGGACGGCGTGGATATAATAAAAAAGGTGCGGGGCTGGAGCGCCGTGCCAATAATAGTGGTGAGCGCGCGCAGCGAGGACGCGGACAAGGTGGAGGCGCTTGACGCCGGCGCGGACGACTATCTGACGAAGCCGTTCAGCGTGGACGAACTGCTTGCCCGGCTGCGCGTCGCTTTGCGCCGCGTGCTCTTTGACGGAGAAAAAAAGGGCAACGACGCTTCGCTGTACAAAAATGGCGCGCTTACTATAGACTATGCGGCCGGCTGCGCCTTTGTCTGCGAAGAGGAGATACACCTGACGCCGATGGAATACAAACTGCTCTGTCTGCTTGCGCAGAACACGGGCAAGGTTCTGACTCACAACTTCATTTTAAAAAAACTCTGGGGCAGCGCCTTTCCTTCCGACACTCCGTCTCTGCGCGTCTTCATGGCGACGCTTCGAAAAAAGATAGAGCCGGTGCCGTCCGAGCCAAAATACATACAGACGCACATAGGCATAGGCTATCGTATGCTGCGGACACAGAACGAGAACCAGCAGTAAATAGCCTCGCCGCCTTTTCGCGGAAGGCACGACAAGATACAGCAAAGGCGGAGCTAAATAAAAGGCTCCGCCTATTTTTATTATTTTTTATTATTTATTCAGCGCAGATGTTTCTTAGTTTTCCTATCTGCTCTATCTCTACCTCTATGAGGTCGCCGGGCTTTATCTCGCCTACGCCCTGCGGGGTGCCGGTGGAGATGACGTCGCCCTCCTCAAGCGCGGCAAAGCGGCTGATGTGCGAGATGAGGCGCGGTATTGGGAAAATCATCTGCGATATAGCGCCGTCCTGCACGGTTTTTCCGTTGAGGCGCGTCACGACGCGCGTCTCCTGCGGCAGCTCGTTTGTCAAAAGCAGCGCTGGGCCGAGCGGCGCGAAGGTGTCAAAGCTCTTTGCGCGCGTCCACTGTCCGTCTTTGTTTTGCAGCGCGCGGGCGGTGACGTCGTTCATTATAGTGTATCCGAGCACGTGGTCCAGCGCCTCGTCCTCGCTGATGTTCTTGCCGCCGCGTCCGATGACGACGGCGAGCTCGCCCTCATAGTGTATCGGGCCGGCCCAGGTCGGTATGCGGATAAAATCGGCCGCGCCGATGACGGCGGAGGCCGCCTTTAAAAAGACGAGCGGTTCCGCCGGTATGTCGTGCTCTAGCTCGCGCACATGGCCGACATAGTTGCGGCCGATGCACCAGAGCTTTTTGGGTGAAAACGGAGGCAGGAATTTCACGCGCTCCGCTGGATAGCTGAGGCGTATGGGTGAAAGACCGCCCTTAAACGGATCCCCTTCTGTTATATCGACCGAAGTCCCGCGCAAAGTCCCGCTGTACTGGCGGCCTTCCACCATAAAACGACAAAAACGGACAGGCGCTTCTTTTTTTAATGTCATCACGTTCACCGTCCCCTACTTTTTGCCTTCTCTTTTGTCGAGCGCGTCAGCTATGCGCTCAAGTCCCTCTTTGAGCTGCGCGCGTGTTGTTCCGATGTTGAGCCGCGCAAAGCCGTCGCCCTCCACGCCGAACCACGTGCCCGGGTCAAGCGCCACTTTAGCCTCGTTTACGAGGAAGTCCGTAAGCCGCTCTTCATTGAAGCCGTAGCCGCGGAAGTCGATCCAGAAGATATAGGTGCCCTCAGGGTGATCCATGTGCGCCTTCGGCATACGCTCTTTCATGAAGGCCTCCATGTAGTCGCGGTTTCCTTCAAGGTAGGCGACAAGCTCTTTGTGCCATTCGCCGCACTGACCGTAGGCGGCCTCCATCGCGGCAAGGCCCATGATGTTCAGGGAGTTGAGATGGAAGCGCTCAAGCACGGAGACATATATCCCGCGCAGCAGTTCGTTCTGGATTATCGCGACTGAAGCTTTGAGGCCCGCTATGTTGAAGGTCTTGCTGGGCGCGATGAAGGTGACGGTGCGCTTGTCCATGCCGGGCAGCGACGCTATGCAGATATGTTTTGCGTCGCTGTAGACGAGGTCCTGATGTATTTCGTCGGAAATTATTATCATATTTTTGCGGACCGCGATGTCGGCCAGCCGCTCAAGCTCTCCGCGGCTCCACACGCGAGCCACGGGGTTGTGCGGGCTGCACAAAATCAGCGTGCGGCAGGTCGGCGTGATCATTTTTTCAAGACCGTCAAAGTCCATCGTGTAGCGGCCGTTTTCGTATTTCAGCGGGTTTGGTGCTATTATACGGCCCGCCTCGCGGACGGTCCTATAAAAGGGCATATAGACGGGCGTCTGTATTATTATCTGGTCTCCGGGCTTTGTAAGGCCCATGACGGCGAAAGAAAGGCCCGCCACGACGCCGGGCGCCCAGCTTATGGCCTCACACTCGAAATCCCATCCGTAATGCGAGCTCTCCCAATTTTTGATCGCCTCTTTCAGAGAATCTGTCGCCATCGGGTAGCCGAGCGCGCCGTGCTCTAATTTTTTGCGCAGCGCCTCAAGCACCTCGGGCGGCGCTGGGAAATCCATGTCTGCCACCCACATCGCAAGCAGGTCTGTGCGTCCGAAGTCGTCCTTGAGGCCGTCCCACTTTTCGCAGTCCGTCCCGCGTCTTTCCAAATATTTATCGAAGTCGTATTTCATCGTGAACTCTCCTTTTACGCGCCTGTGAGCAGTCCGGCGCGCTCATTGATTATACCTGTTCTATTTTCCGCTTAAACGGACGGATATGCAAGCATTAATCAATGCTGAATTGAGGTAAAATATAAGGCGGATGTAAAACAATAACTGATCACAGGAATCGGGAGGATATATAGATGTCAAAAGAACACAAGAGCGGAAAATCAAAGGAAGAGGCGCTTGAGCTTGAACTTGGAGGCGGCGCGTCGCTGCCGGACCGTCAGGCGGTGCCCGCGGAATATAAATGGAAGCTATGCGATATTTACCCATCGCAAAAGAGCTGGGAAGAGGACTTCGCAAAGATAAAGGAACGCCTGCCCGAGATAGCGCAATACAAAGGCACGCTCTCGCAGTCGCCGGAGCGTCTTGCGCAGCTCTTCAAACTGCGCGAGGAACTTTCGATCACGCTTGGAAAGCTCTTCGTCTACGCGAACATGAAGAGCCACGAAGACACGGGAGACTCCGCGTGCCAAGGGCCGGCAAACCGCGTCTCCGCGCTCTCCGTGGAGTTTTCCGCAGAGGAGAGTTACATCACGCCCGAGATACTGGAGATGCCGGAGGATAAACTTACGAGCTTCACCGCGTCGCCCGAGCTTGCGGAATATTCTTTCATGCTGCGCGAGATACTGCGGCAGAAGCCGCACGTGCTCACAGAGGCGGAAGAGAGGATAATTGCGCGCACGGGCGATATGGCGGGCATCGCCGACAACACCTTCTCAATGCTGACGAACGCGGATATGAAATTCCCGTCGATACGAGACGAAAAGGGCGAAAAGGTGGAGCTTTCAGAGGAACGCGCCGTCTCCTACCTGCGCTCGCCAAAGCGCTCAGTGCGCCGCGCCGCCTTCGCCTCGCTCTACAAGCCGTACTCTGAGATGAAAAACACGCTGGGCGCCACCTTCGACGGAATGCTGAAAAGCTCGAAGTTCTACGCCGGCTGCCGCAAATACGAGTCGCCTCTCGCGGAGGCGCTCGACGGCAACAACATTCCCATCTCCGTCTACGACAGCCTGGTCGATTCCATAGAGACGAACCTGGCTCCTATGTACCGTTACATGAAGCTGCGCAAAAAAATACTCGGCGTAAGCGAGCTGCACATGTACGACCTTTATGTGCCGCTTTCACACGACCCGTTCGGCGCCGTATCGTGGAGCGAGGCGCAGCGCATGATGTACAAGGGGCTTGAACCGCTTGGCGGCGCGTATCTGGCGCAGGTGAAGGCGGGGCTGGAGGAGGGCTGGGCCGACGTCTTCCCGAACCGCGGCAAACGCAGCGGCGCCTACTCATGGGGCAGCTACGGCACTCATCCCTATATATTCATGAACTACACAAATAATTTAAACGACGTCATGACGCTCGTCCACGAAATGGGGCACTCGATGCACAGCTGGTACTCGCGCAAAAACCAGCCGTTCGCCACGGCGGACTACTGTATCTTCACGGCTGAGGTGGCCTCCACCACGAACGAAGTGCTCTTTCTCTCCGGGCTGCTTTCGGAGACGGCCGACAAAAAACGCCGCATCTACCTGCTCAACCGCAGGCTCGAAAATATACGCACGACCGTCTACCGCCAAACGATGTTCGCCTCATTTGAACGCGAGGCGCACCGCCGCGCGGCGGAGGACGGCGACACTACGCCGGACGGCCTCAAGCAGCTTTGGTACGAGCTGAACAGGAAATATTACGGAGAGATGATAAAGATAGACGAACCGCTGAAGATGGAATGGGCGCGCATACCGCACTTCTACAGCCCCTTCTACGTCTACCAGTACGCTACGGGCTTCTCAGCCGCTACGGCGCTTGCCGAAGGCATCTTAAAGAACGGGGCGGCCGCGCGCGATAAATACCTCGCCTTCCTCACCAAGGGCGGCTCCGACTATCCCATCGAGCTGCTAAAGGGAGCGGGAGTCGACATGAGCACGCCGGAACCGGTAAACGCCGTAGTGCGCCAGTTCACGGAGACGCTTGACGAAATGGAAGAGCTGCTGTAGCCCCCAATACATTCACATACGGGAAACTGCCGCTATAAGGGCATAGACAAAAGAAAGTGAGGGCTTGATGTGATCACGGACTTCAAAGATGGGATCTTTTCGGTGGACGCGGGTTATCTGCACGACGGAGCCGCCGCGGTCTATATCGTGCGCGCCGGAGGCGAAGCCGCGGTCATTGAGACTGCGCACAACGCGTCGCTGCCGCGTCTGCTTTCAGCGCTGCGCGAGCTTGGAATAAACAAAGAGTGTGTAAAATATCTTTGCGTCACGCATGTTCACCTCGACCACGCGGGCGGAGCCGGCTCCTATATGCGCGAATTTCCAAACGCCGCGCTGGTGGTCCACCCGCGCGGCGCGCGCCACATGACCGACCCGCAAAAACTGATTGAGGGCGTTAAGGCCGTCTATGGCGAGGACGAGACAAAACGGCTCTACGGCGAGATACTGCCGGTGGACGCAGCCCGCGTCATCGCGCCGGAAGACGGGACTGAGCTGCCGCTTGGCGACGTAAGCCTGCGCTGCCTGCACACCGCAGGACACGCAAAGCATCACATGGTCTTTTTCATAAGCCGCCTTGGCGCGCTCTTTTCAGGAGACGCCTTCGGCATCTCCTACGAATGGATGCACCGCGGCGAATGGGCCTTCCCCGCAGCCGCCCCGGTGCAGTTTGAACCAGACGACGCCCGCGCCTCCATCGACGCGGTGCTTTCGCTAAAACCGCGCAGCGTTTTTCTTACGCACTTCGGCGAGCTTCGCTTCATTGAAAAAGCGGGCGCCCAGTTAAAGGCCGACATAGAAAAATATGTCGAAATAGCGACGAGGTCGCGCGGCGATAAAGATTCAATAAAGCGCGCGCTCTTTGATCATTATTTAGACTGCGCGCAAAGGACCGGCCTCCAAAAGGACCGCGCCTTCATCGAAAACGCGCTTGCTATCGACACTGAGCTCAACGCGCAGGGACTCGCCTGCTGGTACGCCGCAAAAACCGCAAGAGCCAGTTGACAGCCGGCGGACGCGCAAAAACTTTATGCCGCGATATGTATTCTTTACGTTGACAGTTGCCGAAGTTCATCTATAATAACGTTAGCAAGAGTTAGCAAGAAACATTTTAAATTAGAATAGATAAACGGGAGTGATCAAAATGGCGGAGAACAGAGCGCCGGCGGAACATGCGATTTTTGATTTAGCGGCCAACAGGTGGAGTCCACGCGCCTTTTCTGACAAGGCGATGAGCCGTGGGGATATGCTTTCATTATTTGAGGCGGCGCGCTGGGCGCCCTCCGCTTTCAACGCGCAGCCGTGGCGAATAATCGCCGCCCCGCGCGCGAACGCGGAGGCCTTCGCGAAGATGCTGGATTGTCTTGCGCCGTCAAATCAGGTATGGGCAAAGAACGCGCAGCTTCTGCTCGTCTTTGCGGCGGAGGATAATTTCAGCTATAACGGAAAAGAAAACAGATGGGCAAAACACGACTGCGGCATTGCGCTTGAAAATCTGCTGCTTGAAGCGACGGCCCTCGGCATGCAGGCGCACCCGATGGCGGGCTTTTCTGTCGAGGCCGTCCGTGAAACATACGGACTGCCCGCCGATTTTGATCCTATCGCCGCCGTCGCCGTCGGATACCAGGGCAGCCCCGAGATGCTGGACGACGATTTGAAGGCGCGAGAAACCGCGCAGCGCGAACGCAATCCCATTAAGAGCTTCGTCTTCGAAGAAAAATGGGGAAATCCCGTCAAATAGCAAAAAGCGGCAACAGGCTTTTCTTATCTGGCCGCAACTAACGATACTTTACACGCACAAGGAGGACGCGTCGGCGATGCCGCATCGTCCTCCTTGTTTATCGCCGGGAGGTATCGGTGCGCCCGGCTCTACGCTTCATGGTTTTCTTTTTGCTCAAAGAAGGCGTCGTTTGCAAGAGCTTTGAGCTTTTCCGCCCCAAGGCCTTCTGTGCGGATGAGCCAGTCTACGTCTTCCTTTGCCTGCCGTGCCAAGTCTATGTCCTTCACTGGGTCCGCCGCTTTGAAGCTCTGGGCTCCGTGCTGCATCGTTCCGGTAAGCTCGCCCGCTCCGCGAAAGGCTAGGTCCGCCTCCGCTATCTTAAAGCCGTCCGTCGTCTGTGCGAACAGAGAAAGTCTGGACGGCGCCGGCTGCTCGTCTGATATGAGCACGCAGAGGCCGCGCCTTTTTCCGCGCCCGACCCTGCCGCGCATCTGGTGCAGCTGCGAGAGGCCGTAACGCTCCGGCGCCTCTATTATTATGACGCTCGCCTCGGGCACGTTGACTCCCACTTCAAGCACAGTTGTGCCGACAAGTATCTTGGCGTCTCCTGCGCGGAACTTATCAAGCGCCGCCTCTTTTTCCGCGTAATCCATCTGGCCGTGGATAAGCGACGCGGGAATGGGCGGCAGTTTTTTCACCAGCCACTCAAAACGTTTTTTCGCCGCGGGCAGCGCGGCCGCTGGATCTTCTTCAACGCGCGGGCATATCCAAAAGGTGCGGCCGCCCGATGCGGTCTCTTTTATCAAAAAACGCATCAGTTCGGGCATCTGTTGTGAAGTTATTATCCTGGTGGCGACGGGAGTGCGGCCGGGCGGCATCTCGTCTATTACGGATATTTCAAGATCTCCGTATATAGTCTGCGCCGTCGTTCTGGGGATGGGGGTAGCGCTCATCATAAGAAGGTGGGCGCGCGGCGCGCGCTCGATGAGGGCAGCTCTCTGACGCACGCCGAAGCGCTGCTGCTCGTCTATTATGGCGGCGCCCAGCATGTGGAATGACGCCTCTTCGGAGAGCAGCGAATGCGTGCCTGCCGCTACCTCTATCGCGCCGTCCGCAAGGCCGGCAAGTATCTCGCGGCGCGCGGCGGGCTTTACCGACGCGGTGAGCAGAGCGCATCTTACACCAAGAGGCGCAAGATATTTTTCAGCCTCCGCGTAAAGCTGAGCCGCCAAAGTTTCCGTCGGCGCAAGAAGGACGGTTTGCGCGCCGCTGTCGCAGAGGCCCGCGGCAAAGGCTGCGGCGACCAGACTTTTACCGCAGCCGACGTCGCCCTGGAGCAGACGACGCATTGGGCGTCCCTGTGAGGCGTCTCCATAAATTTCCGCTATCGCCTTTGTCTGCGCCGAGGTCGGCGTGAAGGGAAGAGATTTCATCAGCGCATCATATATTGGGCCGCGCGCGGCCTTGACGGCGTTTTTTTCGGAGTTTTTGGCGCGCATCGCGGCAAGCGCCGCTTGAAGCGTAAAGAGTTCTTCGTAGGCGAGCCTGCGCCGCGCCTCCTTCCAGCTTTCGGGCGAGTCGGGAACGTGCATTTGGGATATTGCGGCCGCAATAGGCATAAGGTTGTTTTTTTCAATTAGCGAAGCGGGCAGGCGTTCTTCAAGAAGCGGCGCAAAACGCGCCGCCGTGTCTTTTGTAAACTGGCGCAGCCATTTCTGCGTCAGCCCCTCCGTAAGCGGATAGACCGGAACGATGCCCGCAAAGGCCTCGGGCGCCGCTCCCACGGCAAATTCCGGAGAGGCCATCTGCAGCGTGGAGCCGCGAAAGAGCGGCATTCCAAAGAGCGCGGCCTCCGCGCCTTCGCACAGCATACGATTGAGGCCGCGTATGTTGAACCACACGGCCTCCATTTCGCCTGTGCCGTCTGTCAGGCGGCAGGTGGTTATGAGTTTGTTGTTGCCGACAAGCCGTCTGGTTTCCAGAAAGACGACTCGGGCAAAGACGACGGATGGCGCGCCCGGCACGAGTTCCGATATTTTAGTGACGCGGCGTCTGTCCTCGTACCGGCGCGGGAAAAAATAAAGAAGGTCATAGACGGTGCAAAGCCCCATCCGTTCCAGCTTAGCGGAGCGTCCGGGGCCTGCGCCTTTAAGGCTCGTTATTGGCGATGCCGGCGTCGCCTTCAGAGTTTTTATCAAACTGAGGAGGAGAGGCGCGCGCTATTTTGCGCGGTCAGAGCCGAAGAGTTCGTTTGGGTCAACGCCGAGTATGCCGCAGGCCGCCTCGAAATCTTTGCGTCCCGTCTGCGCGCGCGGAGTTTCGTCCTCTTCCGGGCAGGGCGCGTCCGCCGATTCCGTCTCGTTCATTCCCTCAAGCACGCTTTCTACGGCACCAGCCATAGCCGAGGCTGTCAAGCACTGAGTGAGCTGAGCGTCAAACTTGGCAAGCATGCCGCGGAACTCCTGCGCGTACATCTCGCGGATATTTTTTATCTGAGCGACGCCGCAGCGCAGTCCTTCGGCCTCCTGCGCGGCTTCGGCGCGGATCTTCTCCGCCTCTTCCTTCGCTGAGGAGAGTATTTTATTTGCCTGGTCTCGCGCGCTTTTTACGCGCTCGTCTGCGCTCTTCTGCGCCATCAGCAGCGCCTCATGGAGCACGTCCTTCATGCGCTCAAATTCCGCAAGGCTCTCCTGTTTCGCGGCAAGTTCACGCTCCAGCTCTTTGTTCTTCTGGTTGTAATTCTGGAGGGTCTCCGCGACATGGTCGAGAAACTCGTCGACCTCCGTGGCGTCGTAACCGCGAAGGCTCTTCTTGAACGACTGGTTTACAACATCAAGCGAAGTTAAAAGATCTGACATTTATATACACTCCTTTTTCAGGTAGGATGTTTCAGCATAACTGCGTTCGCCGAAGATGGCGCTTCCTATACGGACGATGGTGCTTCCTTCTTCTATCGCCGTGCGGAAATCTCCGCTCATGCCCATTGAAAGTTCAGGAAGCTCAAGGCCTGTGGCCGTGCTCAGGCTGTCGCGCAGCTTTCGCAGGCCGCCGAAGGCGCCGCGCAGTTCCGTCTCGTTTTCCGTGTTGGCCGCAACTGTCATGAGCCCCTCTATTGAAAGCGCCGGGCAATGCTTCAGAATATGGAGCATAAGCGCCTCGGCATCTTCCGGTACGACGCCGTTTTTTGCGGCCTCGCGCGACATGTTCACCTCTATAAAAATCGGAAAGCGCAGATGATCTCCTTCGTTGAGTACGCGATCGAGCGCGACGGCCGTCTCAAGCGAATCAATGCTTTCAATGAGCTGAAAAGATTCAAGCGCGCGCCGTATCTTGTTGCGCTGCAAGTGTCCTATGAGGTGCCATGGGCAGCTTTTTACACCCTCGGGCCATTCGCCGCGCTTTGAGTACGCCTCCTGAACGCGGTTTTCTCCGATGAGGTCTATCAGCCCTGCCGCTTCGACCATCAGTTCGACTGGGTGATACTTCGTGACGCCCATCAGTTTTATTTGAGAGGGCGAGCGCCCGCTCTTTGACGCGGCCTCCGCGATCTCCGCCTTGATTTTTTCAATGTTTTCTTTTACGTTCGTCACCATAGCTGGATCCTTCCCTCTCGGGCCTCCGACGCGTCCGCGACTATGGCGTCGCCCACGGAAATGCCCTTCGTCACGATAAATCTGTTGTTTTCGATTTTCCTGCCCTCTATCGGGACAAAAACCACGCGGGCGCCGCGAATGAGATATACCCCAAGCACACCGTCTTTGGCAACTGTCGCGGAAGACGGCACCAGCGCGCCTTCGGTCTGCCCCGCGTCTATTGTAAGCTGGTAGTTTCTGGACATTACAAAGTCAGGCGGGAACCACGGCATGGTCAGGTATATTTTTGTAAGAGGCCCCGTCTGCTGGGTGACTCGCACATCCGCCATAGAGGTGGTGTCGCCCATGTCGTATTTTATCTTTACCTTTTTGCGTTTCAGCTGTTCCTCGACGTCGCCGTCGGGCCGCATCAGGCCGATGAAGCGCAGTTCCTGCGGCTGTTCGATTATCTTGCCAACTATCTGGCCGCGCGCGACCTGCGTATTGTCGTTAAAAAGGTTGATCTTTACCGGCTTTTTAAACTGTTTGCCGTCGCCCGGCCAAAGAGCGGAATAACGCCATTTTGACTCGCGTCCGTCCTTCCCCGCTACAAAATAGCCCTGTTGATAGGCCTTCACCTCGCGTCCTCCGACGCGCGCCACGACCGCGCCGCGCCCGACGCGCACAGGCCCGCGCCCCAGCGGATAGCTGAGCGCGCCGTTTGTCGGAGACAGAAGCACGTTTTCCTTCCACAGCAAAAGACCGTCCACCTTTATGACCTGCGTCTCGATCCCGGGCACAGCCCATGTTATTTCAGGATGCAGGTATTCATAGCGATCGAAATATTCCTTAAAGGCCCAGATCCAGAGGATTACGATGATGACGACGCCTATCCAGTAGGAGATGCGGAGATTCCTTTTTTTACCTTCAGGGACGAAGCGTCTTACCATCTTTTTTTATTTAAGCCCGCAAAGCGGCGCCATCTCTATAAGGTCGGAGCAGACGCGCCATGCGCCCGCCGCCGCAAGGCCGTCCTCGTCAAAATTTCCCGTGGTCATGCCCACGCCGCGCACTCCGGCCGCTGCCGCGGTCTTCATGTCGATGTCGGTGTCGCCCACGTAGAGCGTTTTTTCGCAAGAAACGCCAAGACGTTCTATGCCGAGCAGAAGCGCCTCCGGGTCCGGCTTCGCGTTGGTCACGTCTTCGAGCCCAACGATCGCGTCCATAAACGGCGTCAGCTTCGTCGAATCAAGCACCTTGCGCGCAAAACGCCTGTTTGAAACGACGCCGGTCTTTATGCCAGCAGCGCGCAGCTTGGAAAGCAGCGCCTCCGTGTTCGGGAATAGGATGATCTCGTCCTGCTCCACTCCGCGAAATTGCGCCCGGTAATATTCTATCCACTCGTCCTTATAGTCGCCCCAGTACTGCTGCCAGCAGTCTTCAATGGGAAGGCCTATGCCGGCAAGCACCGCCTCACGCGAGACGGTAGCCAGGCCGTAGGCTGCGGCAAGCAGATTTGTGCATTTATGTATTGCGTAGCTGCTGTCGGCCAGCGTCATGTCAAAATCAAAAATCACCGCTTCTATATCTGTAGCCATTCGTTACTCTACCCCCATTACAAAACCCTTGAGGTAATCCGTTTCAGGCACTCCAAGCAGCGCTGGATGGTCCTGAGGCTGGTGTATCTCGTGTACGACGCGGCATGTCCTCTCCGCGTCTTTTGCGGCGTCTCTCAGAGTATCAAGCAGCATGTCGCGCGTGAAGGCGTGGCTGCATGAGAGGAAGGCGAGATGCCCTCCCTGTTCGAGTCTGCGAAAGCCGCGCACTGCAAGTTCCTTATAGCCGCGGCGCGCAGAGTCCAGCTTGTCACGCGACGGAGAGAAGGGCGGCGGGTCCATTATGACGAGGTCAAAACGCCTGCGCTCCGCGTCCATTTCGCGCATGATGTCAAAGGCGTTGCCGCAGCGAAAGACCGTCTTGTCCGGCAGGTCGTTCAGCGCCATGTTTTCCTTCGCGCGGTCGAGCGCGGGCTGAGACTGGTCGATGGCCGTGACGGAGGCCGCGCCCATTTTCAGCGCGTGCAGCGCGAAATGGCCCTGGAAGCTGAAACAGTCTAGCACTTCGGCTCCGGCGTAGAGCGGGTCAAGCAGCGCCGGTACGTTGCGCACGTCGAGGTAGGCGCCAGTCTTCTGACCGCCCGCGATGTCTACAAGCTCAAACGTATCGCCTATCTTCACCTTGATAGGCCCTTCCGGCATTTCACCAAGAAGCGGTTTTATTTCGTGCGGTATGCCCTCTTTATCGAGATGTTTCGTGTCGTTGCGAAGGATTATCGCGGAGAGTTTCTTTACTTTGCGGAATGTGGCCGCGACCTCCTCAGCGTGGCGGTACCAGCCCATGACAGAAAGCTGGAGCGAGAGCACGTCGCCGTAAAGGTCTGCCGTTATGCCGGGGAGCATGTCTCCCTCGCCGTGGACCCAGCGGAAAGATTGATCGTTGGGGCACCATTTTTTGCGCACGTCGAGCGCCGATTCTATGCGCCTGCGAAGGAGCTCTTTCTGGTTCGGCTCGTGGCTGCCAAAGGAAAGAGCGCGTATGCAGAGAGCTGTGTCGCTCCACAGTCCCCAGCCGAATATCTGCCCGCGTCTATCCGTAAAGGAGACGATGTCTCCCGGAGCGCATGAGGGGGCCTGGCTCAGATGTCCGCGGAAAATCCACGGATGACGGGCCTTGACCCTTTCGATGCCGCTCTCATTGAGCACGGCGCGGCGCATTGCTTTTTTTGAAACCGTCATTAACGTTTGTCCCTTTCTATTACAGCAAAGGCATCGTGATTGTGTATGCTCTCGTGACTTGTCACAGAGACGCGGTACCAGACTACGCGGGCGTCGGCCTGCATCTTTAACGCAAGCTCCCGAACTGAGTCCTCTACGAAGCGTGGATTGCTGTAGGCCAGCTCCGTCACAAATTTTTCATCTTCCCGCTTAAGCAGGCTGTAAATTGGCGCCGAGGCGCATTCGTCGGCCATCTGCACAAGTTCCTCAAGCCAGACGAAATTTGAAAGACGCACAGCCATCTCGGCGTGCGCGCGCTGATTGTGCGCCCCAAATTCAGATATTTCCTTTGAACAGGGGCATAGCGTCTGTACAGGCGCCGTCACGGTCGTTACAAGGTCAAATACGTCGTCTGTGAGCTTTGCGTCAAACTGTATGTCGCAGCGTACGCGGCCTTTGGCTCCGCTCACCGGCGCGGTCTTTGTAATGAAATATGGGAAAGAAAATATGGTGTGCGCGTCGCGCGCCTTAAGGCGTTCCTTAAGGCTGCAAAGCAGCCCCTCCATATTATGAAAGGTGACGCTCTTTTCCTGCGCGCTGAGGACCTCTATAAAGCGGCTCATGTGCGTGCCTCGGTAATCCTGCGGCAGTGAGACGGAAAGGCTCACCTGGGCCACGGTCTCCTGCGTCCCGTTCGTTCTGTCCGGCACGGAGATGGGCCACGAAATGTCCCGAATGCCTACGCGGTCTATCGCAAGGCGTCTGGTATCTGTTTCATTCTGAACGTCACGCATCGGCGGCATCCTCCCTGCGGCAGATGACGGAAGAGCTTTCCGTCTCCCAGAGCCTCACAGAATAAAGGCGGCAGTTGTCGCGCGAAAGCGCGGCGTCAAGCTGTCTGAATATCCATATTGAGATATACTCCGCGGTAGGCTGCGGAAGGATATCGTTTATGTAGGCGTGGTCGAGCTTTGAAAGCACCAGCTCGTTTACGGCCTTCTTAAGGTCCACAAAATCATAGACCATCCCCTCTGAATCAGGAGCGCCTTCCAGCGTGATCCTCAGATGGTAGGTATGCCCGTGCAGACGTTCACACTTTCCATGATAATGTATAAGATTATGCGCTGCATCAAATTTAAAGTCACGGCACAACAGCATCGACAAAACCTCCCGGGCGAATATATAGTGTTTATTGTACCACGCAGCTAATGATTAGTAGACTGTAAATAAATGAAATATATAAAAAATAAGAATGAGGGAGATTACGCGCCGCCAAAAGCGTATAATATAGACATTGGATACCTATGCAGCAAGGAGGAGAATTGTTATGAGCGATAAAAAAGTTTTGACCATCCTGCTTGGAAGCCCGCGCGCCCAGGGCAACAGCGAACAGTTGGCGGACTCTCTCGCCAAGGGCGCGGAAGAAGCCGGCTATGAAGTGAGGAAGGTACGCCTCGCGCCGCTTACGCTGAAAGGCTGCGTCGACTGCCGCAAATGTTGGAGCACAGGCGCCCCCTGCGTCCAGAACGACGATATGGACAAAGTCTACCCTGATATGGAGGCGGCGGACGTGCTGGCCTTCGTATCGCCAGTCTACTTCTATTCATGGAGCTCACAGATCAAACCGGTATGGGACAGAATGCTTCCCTACTTCATGCAGGACGGCCCGAAGACCTTCAGAGGCAAAAAAGCGGTGCTGCTTTCTGTGGCCGGCGACAACGACGACAGCTGCTTTGAGGGCATCAAGTCCTCCTTCAAGGGCTGCTGCAATTACGCGGACTGGTCGATAGCCGGGATCATCTGCGCGCCCGCGATGTATCCGAAGACCGACATGGCCGACAAGGGCCGCAAGTTCCTCTTTGAGGCGTACGACCTGGGGAAAAATCTATAAGGCGCGGACGGCGAGGCCTGTCGCGCGCGTTTTATGCGGGTGCTGACCTTCACAGCCTGACGCGATAAAAGAATACAGCAAAAGCCCCGTTCTCTCGCCTGTTGCGAGAGAACGGGGCTTTTGTATTGTCTTGCCGAACAAAACTTCGGCGGGTTTTTTAACGCTTTGAGAACTGCTTGTTCGCGCGTGCGCCCTTGAGTCCGACCTTCTTGCGCTCTACCATGCGGGAGTCGCGCGTGAGGAAGCCGGCCTTTTTGAGGACGGGACGAAGGTTCGGGTTGAGCTTCAGAAGCGCGCGGGCTACGCCCATGCGGATAGCTCCGGCCTGACCTGTAAGACCGCCGCCGTGAGCGTTCACGAATACGTCGATCTTGCCTTCAACGCCTGCGGCCTGAACGGGCTGGATAGCCTGTGTCGCCCAGTAGACGCGGGGAAGGTAGTCTTTTACTTCACGATTGTTGATGAGGAACTGCCCTGTGCCTTCGCAAATGCGGACGCGGGCTATTGCGTTCTTTCTTCTGCCTGTGCCCCAGAGGAAAGCTGATTTTTTGTCTGCCATTTTATTCCACCCCTATCCTTAGTCTAACTTCTCGGGCTGCTGCGCCGCGTGCGGATGCGCTTCGCCGGCGTATACCTTGAGCTTGCGGTACATGTCGCGGCCGAGCTTCGTCTTGGGAAGCATTCCCCAGATGACGCGCTCGATGAGCTGCTCGGGACGGCGCTCAAGCACCTGCTTGTATGTGAGCGTCTTAAGACCGCCGGGATGTCCGGTGTGCCTCTGGATCGTCGACTGCGTCAGCTTTTTGCCTGTAAGGCCGACCTTAGCCGCGTTGATGATTATGACGAAATCGCCTGTGTCAACGTGGGGCGTATATGTGGGCTTGTGCTTTCCTGTAAGAATGCGTGCTGCCTCAACTGAGAGACGGCCAAGGTTCTTTTCTGAAGCGTCGAGTACATACCACTTGCGCTCGACTCCTTCACCTTTGGCCATGTAGGAACGTGTACCTATCATGGATCTTCCTCCTTAAGAGAATGTTTCTTTAAATTTTTATTTTATATTTTTCCTAAAGCGTCTTGTTGCCTGCTTTCGTGCGGTCTGGCATACGCCCTCTCAAGAAGCATTGGGGCGGCCGCGAAAGACGCCTGCCGAACAACGTGGGGGAAGGCCGGCAAGCGGGTTAGAGAACGCGTTTAAGTCTCGGGTTGGGGATGAGCCCCGGAAGGCGGCCGCGTTTTGCGACGGGTCTGCCGTCCACCATTTTGATGTCCATCGTCATATCGCGCTGAGCGCCGTTCGTTATGTAGCTTCCTACTCCGTAAACATCGGCTCCCGCCTCGTTCATTATCTTGATGCGTTCCGGAGTGAGGCCGCCGGTGGCGATTATTTGTACTTTTTCAAAGCCGGCCTTGTCG
Organism: Cloacibacillus sp.; assembly: GCA_036655895.1. Lineage (NCBI taxonomy): Bacteria > Thermotogati > Synergistota > Synergistia > Synergistales > Synergistaceae > Cloacibacillus > Cloacibacillus sp. The sequence goes on from JAVVPF010000028.1 coordinate 17,530, forward strand.
AGCCTCCAGCGTATCTCGCGAACGAGATCGGGAGTCACGCCGCCGCGTTCGCCCGGCGTGTCCAGCCGAATGCCGGAAAGCTTGCCGCCAAGCGCATCAGCCACGCGAAGCGTCTCTTCGGCTTCGTCTTTGAACGTGTCCACTAGCACTATTCTTGGTTCCTCCGCTGGCACCTGAGCGTCGTAGAGCTTCGCGAGCTTGACAGTGTCGCCGACCATCAGAATGGCTGCGTGCGGAATAGTGCCTTTTGGTTCCTCACCGCAGAGCTTCGCGGCAAGTATGCAGCTCATCGCGCTGCATCCGGCGATCTTCGCCGCGCGCTCCATTACCGGCGCGATAGCCGGATGGACGTGGCGCGCTCCGAAGCAGAGGACGTTTCTTCCCGCAGCGGCCTCTACGCATTCTTTTGCGGCGGTGGCCCAGCCTGTTGACGAAGCGAGCATTCCAAGCAGCACCGTTTCGTAAAGCCCGAAGGAATCATAGGTACCTGTGATACGCATGAGCACCTCTTTGGGACCGAAGCTATCTCCCTCTTCAAGCGCCTCTACCTGAGGCGGGTCAGGAAGGCTGCGGAAGAGGTTCAGCACCTCTTCGGAGCCGGAAAAGGTTCCTTCCTTGCGCGTAAATACCTCAGCCGTCACCGGCGTCTCAAGCAGCCCCGCGGACCGGAGAACGTCGCGTGTCTTAAGGAAATATATGTCCGTCGTCCATCCCGTTAGTATCTCGTCGTGAGTAGCTGAAAAAAGCCGCCCCGGCGTCGGTTTGAACGAGGCAATATCCTTCTGGCTGTCTAAAGGTTTTACGGTCATATCATATCCCTGCTATCTGATGACGACCTGAATGATTGAGATGACCATGAATGCGCCTATGAGACAGGCGGTTATCTTGGTGAGCGCCGTCATGCGCTGCCATGTGCCGCCCATATCAGCCTGGGTGCCGCCTCCGCCGAAGGAGCCGGAGAATCCGCCGGTCTTTCTGTGCTGCATCATTACGACGGCGATTAGAGCTAAACAAACTAGGATGTGAAGTACACCAAAAATGGTTTTCACAAGCCACACCTCCAAAATTTTCTAAATAAAAGGACAAAGGCGACTGCTTCGCCTTAGTAATTTTACATACTGCGTACAGCGTATGATTTTACCACAGAGACCAGCCTTTCGGCTATACCTTTTATCGCCTTTGCTCTATGAGAAATTTTATTTTTTATTTCGTCTCCAAGCTCGGCAAACGTTTTATCATATCCGTCCGGCACGAAGAGCGGATCGTACCCGAAGCCGGAGACCCCGGCGGGCGCGTCTGCTATGCTGCCGGGACAGTATTCCGTGATGGAAAGAGGTTCTTTTGCGTCGGGAAAGACGACGGCTATCGAACAGGCAAACCGCGCAGCGCGGTCGTTCTTTCCTTCCATCTGGGCGGCAAGCCACAACATCCTGTCGCGGTCGCTGCCGTCTATTACGCGCGCGGAGTGGATGCCCGGCGCGCCGTTAAGCGCGCGCACCTCGATGCCGCTGTCGTCCGCAAGCGCCGGAAGTCCGGTCGCAAGCGACCAGGCGCGGGCTTTGAGCAGGGCGTTTTCTAGATAGCTGTCTCCCGTCTCCTCCACTTCAAGAGGGGCCGGCATCTCTCCTCCAAAGAGAAGCTCTACGCCGCATGGCGAAAGCAGCTCGCGCATTTCGTTATATTTGCCTCGGTTGCCGCTTGCCAATATCAGCAGCATTTGGCAAAGAGCGCCTTTTCTTCGTCGGTCAGTTCAAGCGCGTCGCGCTGTTTCTGCTGTATCTCGGAGATGCCGCTCCAACCCAAGTCGATTATTCCGGCAAGCTCCGCCATGGAGAAGGAACCGCCCTCTCCGGTGCCCTGCAGTTCGATGAAGTCACCCGCGCCGGTCATGACGAGGTTCGCGTCGACCTGAGCGGAAGAATCCTCTTCGTAGCAGAGGTCCAGCATCAAAAGGCTGGCCACTTTGCCGACGCTCACCGCGGCTATCTGGTTTTTGAGCGGTATCCGGTCGAGCCATTTGTTGTCGCGCAGCCAGCGCATAGCGTCAAAGAGCGCGATGAAGCCGGCGGATATCGACGCGGTGCGTGTGCCGCCGTCCGCCTGCAAGACGTCGCAGTCTATTGTGATGGTGCGCTCGCCGAGCTTGTCAAGAGACACCGCGGCGCGCAGCGAGCGGCCTATGAGCCTCTGTATCTCGCTTGCACGCGGGTTGACCTTGCCGCGGCTGCTGTCGCGCAGCGAACGCTGATGCGTGGCGCGCGGGAGCATTGAATATTCCGCAGTCACCCAGCCGCCGCCGTTGCCGCGCATGAAGGGCGGCACCTTTTCGTCGATGGAGGCGGTGCACAGCACATGCGTGTTGCCGCAGCGCACGAGCGCAGAGCCTTCCGCATAACGGCTGACGCCGCGTTCAAACGTAAGAGTGCGGATCTGTTCAAGCGGTCTGCCGTCTAATCTTGGGCCGTACATCATTTGGAACCCTCCCAGGGCTTCGTGAGATCGACAGGATCTTTATCCTGTATCTCTTTGGAATTAGCGTAAAATTTTATTTTAGAAATCGGCTGGAAATTTGCAGAGACGGTCTTTACGAAGCCGTTCAGCACCTGCTGGGCCTTTGCCTTGCCTATGCCCTTTAACGAACTCTGGAACGCGGGCGGCATGTCAACATAGAGCCAGTCGCCGCTCTGGTACAGTCCCTGAGCGGATACCGCCGGATCCAGCAGCTTCATCTCTTTGAGGCTGTCGACGTACATGGAGAGGACCTTGCTTATGTCCTCTTCGCGCGTATTTCCACGCGTTATCTCTATCTCGCGGCTCTTGAAAAGATCGCCGTCGGGAACGAAGATGACATATTTGACGCCGGTGGCGGCCGTTACGCTTTCGCCCTTTTCCGCCTCTTTGACCTCGCTGCCGCTTCCGTAGACGCTGCCTATGCGTTCTCCGCCCTTTTTATCGGACCAGCTGAAGAAATAGTTGGCCGCAAGATAGCCGCCCGCGAACAGTATCGCCATGAGCGCTATCCACGCAAAGATACGAACTACCTTAGGCGCCTTTGACGACGGTTCTTCACGTTCTTCTTCCGGCTCTTCAAAATCGTCGTACCGCTTGCGGGAGTGTCCTCTGGGAACTGAGCGGCGCGCCGCCTCTTCCTCTTCCATCTCACGCTCGCGGAGGCTTTTTCTGACCTTTGGCGCGCGCGGCGCCTCATCGGCCTCCTCCGTTTCAGCGCGGCCGCCTTTCATAAAGCCTCTGCGGCTCACCGCGGGGTCGTCATAGTTGTCGTCTTTCCTGTCACGTATGACGAACTGGCGTTTTCTTCCATCAAAATCTTTCATCAATAATCCTCCAGCATCGCGTGTATTGCGCTATTGTTGCAAATGCGGCGCTTATAGTCAAGCTCCGCCGCCTTTACTTGTTTACCCTGTGTTCTTTTATGTACTGGACGACGCCTTGTGCTACGCTGCGCAGCATCACCTCGCGGTACGAGGCCGAGTTGAGCTTGCGCGCCTCGGCGGCGTTCGTTATGTAGCCCATTTCAACGAGGACGGCGGGCATTGCCGCGCCGCGCAGCACGAAGAAAGGCGCCTGCTTGACCTTGCGTATCGGAAGCCCCGCCGCTTTCCCCGCTTTGTGCAGCACTTCGGTGAGCGTCGTGCTTTCGTTTATTTTATCGTTCTGCTGCATGTCGCCCAGTATCTTAAGCAGAAGCTGCGTCTTTTTATCCGCGCGCTGCGCGTCTTTAGCCGTGTCCATGCCGACGGAGATTTCCTTGTTTTCAGCAATGGCCAGGTTCAGCGCGTCGCGGTCCGACGGGGAGGCCATGATGTAGTATTCAAGCCCAGAGATATTTGAGCCGCCTTTGCCCATCGCGTTGCAGTGCAGGCTCAAAAAGACGTCGGCGTCGTTCTGGTTCGCAAAGGCGGTGCGTTCGGCCAGTTTCAGATAGACGTCGGTCTTTCGGGAGAGCCTTACGTCTATTCCGTACTGGCGCAGTATCTCGCCAAGCTGCAGCGCGGCCTTGAGGTTGATGTCCTTTTCGCGCAGGTTGTTTGCGCCCGCTCCCGGGTCATGTCCGCCGTGCCCCGCGTCAACCACGACGACGGGACGTTCTTTTCCGGTAAACGCGGCCATTATCGGCTGCTGCGGCATTGAGGTCTCTTTTTCTTCAGCGGGAGGCGCCACTTTTACGACATCATTAGATTTAGGCGTCTGCTGCGCGATTACCTGCGCGGGCGGCTGGGCCGGTTGGACGACTGGCGCAGGCTGCTGAGGCGGAAGCTGGACCGTAGGCCTTGGCGGCGTTTGCGTCTCCTGCGCCGCTTGCTGCTGCGCGGCGGCGCCATCCGATGACGACGCCTTCCATTCAAAGGCCGCGGGCCGTCCCAGTGAGGCGAAGAAAAGGTTGAGCGCCTGAGTTACCGCCGCGCTTTCCACCCACCAGTGGCCGTCCGCTGCGCTTATCGGCACGGGAGAGCTTATTATCGTACCGGAGGCTCTCACGACGTTAGAGGCGTTCCAGACCTCTATCTTTTTGCCGTCCAGCGTTATGGCGAATGTTCCGGGGACCTCTTTTGAAAGAAGTCCAAGCGCGGAGGCCACCTGATCGAAGGCTGCCTCTTGGACGGCTCCGTTTTTACGCACCAAGATGTCGCCTTTTTTTACCTCGCCGTTCCACAAAGAAAGCGTATCCGCGGCGCAGGCGGACGAGGCGGCAAAGACGGCGCACAAAGCAAGCAGCAGCACCGCTAGCCTTGCGGCTTTATTAATTACCCGCAATGACAACATTTTCCACCACCAACGCGGGAGAGGCCGTAGAACCTGAAAATTTCAGCTCCGAGGCCGCCGCCGTAATATTTTTTATAAACAGAAGCAGGTTCGAGGCCATTGTGACGCCGCTCACCGGAGTGGTCAGCTCGCCGTTTTCGATGCGCAGCCCCTTCGCTCCTATCGAAAAATCCCCGCTTATCGGGTCTATCGTGTGAAGGCCCATGAACTCCGTCACGTACATGCCGTTTTTGACGCGGCTCATAAGCTGGCTTTCGCTCTCCGCGCCCGGCTCAAGTATGAGGTTCGTCACGCCTACGTCCGGCAGCGACGACATTCCGCGCGCGCAGTTGCCAGTCGATTTTGTTCCGTCTTTTGCCGCGTATTGGAGATTATATAAAAAGGCGTTCGCCACGCCGTTCTTTATAAGTTCCGTCTTCTGCGTCGGCACTCCCTCGGAATCCCATGACGAACTGCCAGGCTTCCACGGGATGCGTCCGTTGTCTGTGAGGCTGACGCACGAAGAGGCTACAATTTCGCCAAGACGCCCCTTCATCATTGAACGTCCGCGCAAGACGTCGGAGGCGCAGAAAAGTCCTCCAAGCACATCTACTATCGCGCAGGCGGCCTCTGGCTCTATCATTATCGTGTAGCCGCCGGTGGGGAGCGGACGCCCGCCAAGCGCCGCCGTCGTATCACGCACGGCGCGCGCGGCGGTCTTTAGCGTGTCCAGCTCAAATAGGCGCATTCCGTCCATGCCGTAACCGCCCATTTCGGTGGAGTCTCCCGCCTGAGCGAGCACGAGCAGGCCGCAGCTTGCGCTGGAACCGCTCTCCCATCCCGCAAGCCCCTTTGAGGTTGCAAAAAACGAAGCGCCGCGTCCGTCGCGCCACGAGGCGGAACGGACGGAGATTATCCTTTTGTCCGCGGCACGCGCCGCCTCCGTCATCTCCATGCAGTGCTTCATGCGCTGCGCGTGCGTTATCTCGGCGATGGCGGGGTCTTCCTCTTCCAGCTCATCGACGCGCACGAGCGGCCCGTCGTAGAGCAGCACGCCTTCGTCAGGTTCGGAGAGCCGCGCGTTGTGCAGGCTCCATTCTACAAGTTCATCGACGGAGGCCGAATCCAGCCGGCTGCCGTAGGCTATTCCCTGTCTTCCGTCTGAAAATATAGTTCTTATGCCAAGCCCTGAAGAGGTGCCGGAGGTGCATTCCTCTATCTCTCCGTCCTTCAGCGCGAGGCCGCAGCCGCTGCCCTCGCTGTAGAGCACGTCCGCGCCGGACGCGCCCTTTTTAAGAGCGGCGCAAAGAGCGTGCGCGGCGAGCGCCTCTACGCAGCCGCGTTCCATGAATGCCGGCACTATTTAAGCACCGTAAGGACGATGTCCGCCGCGCGTTCAATGTCGTCGCGGTCGATGTCTATGTGCGTCACAAAACGAACACGGCGCGGCTCTATGGCCTCGGTGAGAAGCCCGCGCGCCTCGCAGCGCGCTACAAAGTCGGCGTCGGAGGGCTGTCCGTCCGTGAGCGGGAAGAATACCATATTTGTCATATTTGGGGTGTTCTCAACTGCGACGCCGCCCGCTTTCAGCGTTTCCGCGAAGAGCTTCGCGTTTGCGTGGTCGTCCGCAAGGCGCGCTACGTTGTTTTTCAGCGCGTAAAGGCCGGCGGCCGCCGCGATCCCCACCTGACGCTGCGCTCCGCCCAAACGTTTGCGCCATTTTTTCGCGCGTTCAATGAAGTCGTGCGAGCCGCAGAGCATAGAGCCAAGAGGCGCTCCAAGGCCCTTTGAGAGGCAGAACTGCACGGAATCGACTTCGTCCGCAAAGAGGCGCACGTCGACGCCGTAATAGACCGCCGCGTTGAAAAGGCGCGCTCCGTCAAGATGCACATGAAAGCCGAGGCGTTTGCCCTCGCGCGCCGCCGCCGCGAATTTTTCAGGAGAGACGGCTATGCCGCCCGTGTAGTTATGAGTGTTTTCAAGCGCCAGTATCGTCGTGTCGGCGTGATGGATGTTTCCGTCCGCGCGGCTTGACTTCGCTATGTCCTCCGGGGACGGCACGCCGTCTCCGTCGTCAAGCGAATAGGGACAGAGCCCCGCGACGGCGGATAGGCCGCCCACCTCGGAGTTCCAGACGTGCGAACGTCTGCCGCAGAGGATGCTTTCACCGTGTCTTCCCGCGGTGGCGAAGGCGAGCAGGTTGCCCATCGTTCCTGAGCAGGCGAATATCGCCGCCTCTTTGCCGGTCGCCTCGGCCGCGTATTTTGAAAGCGCGTTCGACGAAGGGTCGTCGCCGAAGATGTCGTCCCCGACCTCCGCGCAGGCAATGACCTTCCTCATTTCGTCACTTGGCCTTGTAACCGTATCGCTTCTAAAATCCATTATTTTATGCATTGTAAAAACCTCCTCAATTATTTTTTATAAGACAATCAGTCAATTTGTAAGCGCGCGCTGATGGCGCGCATGATCAGCGGCTTTCCAGCCTGGCCCACGGCAGCAGCGCGTCGCCGACCGCTATGCCAAGGTCTATCTCAGGACGGTTCGCTCCGTGAAAATCGGAGCCGGCCGTCGTGTATAGCCCAAATTTTGCGGCGAGCGCTAGATGGCTCATCGTAAGTTCGGGAGCGTTGGCCCCGTACACGGCCTCAAGCCCCCAGAGCCCCGCCGCTTTGAGCCTCGCAAGCAGCGCGTCCATCGCCGCGTCGTTCAGCCTACACTGCGCGGGATGCGCGAGCACGGCGACGCCGCCCGCCTCTCGTATGAGCGAGATGCACTCCTCAGCCGAGAGCCTGACGCGCGGAACGTAGGCCGCACCGTTTCTGTCCAGATATTTGATGAAGGCCATACCCACAGTCGGCACATAGCCCTTTTGGACCATGAGCCGCGCAATGTGCGGACGCGCCACCACCTCGCCGCCGGAAATTTTTTCCACTTCGTCTATTTCTATATCAAAGCCAAGCGCGTGCAGGTTGGCGCATATTTTGACGTTTCTGTTGTTGCGGCAGTCCCTTACCTCGGAAAGCCTTCCCTCAAGCGCCGCGCTCCCCGGCCTTATCCTGTATCCCAGGATGTGAAGCGTGTAAGGCGCCTCCGCCGAAAGCTCTACGCCGCACAGGCCGCGGACGCCCTCCTTCCGGCAGGCCTGCATAAACCGCGCAAGCCCCGAGGTGGTGTCGTGGTCAGTCAGAGCAAGCAGCGAAAGCCCGCGCTTCGCGGCGGCTGAGGCAAGTCTTTCAGGCGCGTAGGTTCCGTCAGAACAGGTGCTGTGGACGTGCATATCTATCATACGCATTATTCTTCTTCCAAACTTTCCGGCTCGTCATAGCCCGCGCCCGATATTTCAAACATGTACAGCTCGTGAGCCAGTATCATGGCGGCAAGCGATAGCGTCGCCGTGTCCTCCTCCGAAAATGCGCCGGCGGTGCCGGCCTCGAGCTGTAAGACTCCGAGTTTTTCGCCGTGCGCTATGATAGGCACGGAGACGAGTGAACGCGCGTCGCGGTCAAGCGGCTGGTCGCGCGATGTGACTACGCGCGGCACATTTATCGCACGCCCAGCGGCCATCACCTTCCACGGCGTGCCTCCGCCGCGTTTGAGCAGACGCTCCGGCGCGTCAAAATGTTCCGGGATGTAAAGGCCGCCCGCTATATCCGCAAGCATAATGAAGATAGCCGCGTCAGGCGCCATCTCCTGCATGTGCTCCCATGCGTTCTCGATGGCCTCGCGGCTGCTTCTCGCCGCGGCAAGCCGTTTTGCGAAGCCTTCAAGCTCCGGCATGAGGCGCGCCATGCGGTCTCTGAAATGGAGCAGGTAGGCCGATATGGCAAAGAAGAGCACAAAAAGCGAAACTATCTCCGTCCACGCGAATATTCCGGCTATAGCTACGATGACAGACACTCCGGCGCAGATTATCAGATTTTTTTTATAACTCCACCGGCCAAATTCGTTGAGGCCGATGAACGAGGCGACAAGCACTGCGGTGAAGAAGGCGAACAGGCCGAAGGCGCACGAAAAGACGGAGCCCGCCGCAAGAAAAACAAGCCAGAAGGCGGAGGGCCAGAACTTGCGCGGACGGAAGATCGCGCGCGCTCTTGGCATTCTCGTATTTCCTCCATCCCTGTTACCATTTTTCAAAATGCAGTTCATCTCCGTCCAAAGTCATGATGCGGATGCCCTCCGAGTCAAGCAGCGCCGCGCTCTCAGGGTCGCGGCCCTTCGGTATCGTGGTGGAGCCGGGGTTCAAAAATATCGTTCCCGCCTCGCGCACAAGCGAACCTACGTGAGTGTGGCCGGAAATCGCGAGGTCGGCCTTTGAGTCAAGCGCCATCTGCCGAAGCAGCGGAAAGTTGTCGCCGTGCATCATAAGAATCTTTTTATCGTTCCAAAGCAGCGAGATGTAAAACAGTACCTCCGGGTCAAGTATCATTTTATCGACGGGCGCGTCGCAGTTGCCCTGCGCTATCTTTACAGCGCCTCCGTCACGAGCAAAATCATTTATCGCGGAGGCGAGATCGGCCGGCGTATATCCGCCCGGTATGGTGTTTCGCGGTCCGTGGTAGAGGACGTCGCCCGCGTGCAGCACCGTCTTCACGTCGCCGCCAAAAAGAGCGAGCGCCTTGCGCCACGCCGGCAGACTCCCGTGGGTGTCAGAGAGCACCCCGATCTTCGCGTCATTAATTATTTCAGCGCACACAGCAATCTATCCCCTCTCTTAAAATCTCAGTTTATATTATAATTCAGAGCAGCGTTATAGGCATAGATAATTAAGGAGGAATTTCTATGAATTTAGATATAAAAAATCTTGAACAGCAAAATATGGAGCAGCTTGTAAAATCTCTCGAACTTGTCTCCGCCCGCGTCTTTGATTCCGTCATCAAGACCAATCAGCTAGCTTCGTCGTACACGCCGGAGATGCAGATGCTTTTCACGGAATGGGTCAACTGTCTTTCGGAATCGATAGTGAGCGAAGTGGACGCGGGACGCGCGCTCGTTCCGGACGAGCTTGCGGCCACGATAGGCGTGACGCCCGCCACAATAATATCGCTTGCGCTCACGCTGCACAGGGAGGGCCGCATCCGGATAACGGAGATAACGGCGACGCCGAGCAGCTGCGGCAATACGGAGATATGCGGCTGCCTTAAGGGCTAGCCGTGAAGGTAATCGTAGACGCGGACGCCTGTCCGCGCGGCTGTCTTGAGGCGGTGCTGCGCAAAAGCCGCGCAGCCGGCGCGGCCGTAACGACCGTGGCCAACTTCAGCCACGAGATAGAGTCAGACTGTCACATCACGGTCGGCGGCGACTCTCAGGCGGCGGATATAAAGACGGCGAACCTCACGGAGCGCGGCGACATCGTTGTGACGCAGGACATCGGGCTTGCCGCCATCGTGCTTGCAAAAGGCGCGCGCGCCATTGGGCCTACCGGCTTTGAATATAAGGAAGAGACAATGGACGCCGTCCTTGAGGAACGCGAGATAAAGGCGAAGTTCCGCCGCGCCGGAGGCCGGACAAAAGGCCCTGCAAAACGGACAAAAGAGGACGACCGGCGCTTTGCGGAAAACTTCGAAAAGATGCTTGAGGAAAAAGAGCTCTAATATACGGCTACGCAGCCGTCGGCGCGCGGCTCGGTAGCCCCGACAAGCGAGCCGCCCTCGTCGCGCAGTATCATCTGGCCGCGGCCGTATGAGGTGCTGTCGTGATCTATGCGTATGTCGTGCCCCATCGCTGAAAGTTCCCTCGCGATATGGTTGTCTACGCCCTGTTCGAGGCCGACGCGCCTTCCGTCCAGCCACTGCCAGCGCGGTGCGTCAAGCGACTCCTGCGGGTTGAGCGCGAAGTCCACCATGTTGACTATCATTTGAAGATGGCCCTGCGGCTGCATGAAGGCGCCCATTACGCCAAACGGCCCGACCGCCCTCTCGTTCTTTGTGATGAAGCCGGGGATGATCGTATGATACGGCTTAACACCCGGCGTCAGAAAATTCGGGGAGGCCGGGTCAAGCGAGAAGTTGTTGCCGCGGTTGTGCAGCGTTATCCCGGTCCCAGGCACGCAAAGGCCTGAGCCGAAACCGTGATAGTTGCTCTGTATCATGGATACCATGTTGCCCTCGTCGTCCGCCGCCGCAAGATAGACGGTGCCGCCTGAGCTCTGCCGTTCTGAGGTCGGAAGCCCAGCGCGCCGTTCGTCAAGCATCGCGGCGCTCCGCGCCGCCAGTTCGTCAGAGATCATAGCTTCCACGCTCTTTTTCATGCGCCTAGGGTCGCCTACTTCTGCAACCGCCTCCGCAAAGGCGAGTTTTATCGCCTCTATTTGCAGATGATAGCTGCGCGCGCACTCGCGCCCCGTCAATTCAAATTTTTTAAGTATATTGAGCGCCATGAGCGCCACGATCCCCTGTCCGTTAGGCGGGATCTCCCACACCTTGTAGCCGCGGTAATCGGCGCAGATAGGCTTCACCCATTCCGGCGCGAATGCCGCAAGGTCTTCCGCGCGCAGCCATCCGCCGTACTGGCGCGAGTAGGCGTCTATGGCGGCGGCGAGTTCGCCCGCATAAAACGAGCGCGCGCCGCTTTCGGCTATTTTGCGCAGCGTCTGTCCCTGCTGCGGGCTGCGCCACAGCTCGCCCGGCTCCGGCGCGCGTCCTTCTTTTGTGAAACTGTCAAAGAGCGGCGCGAACTCCGCCCCTTTCAGATTTTTTTTAAATTCCGCGAAGGCCTTTTTCCAAAGAAGGCTCACGGTCGGCGAGACCGGAAAACCGTTCTCCGCGTAATAGACGGCGGGAGCAAGCACCTCTTGCAGCGGCAGCCGTCCAAACCGCGCGTTCAGCTCGGCCCACGCACCGGGCGCACCGGGCACTGTGACTGCCTCCCAGCCGTAGAGCGGCATTTTGTTCAGTCCGCGCGCGGAAAGCGCGGAGGCGTCCGCAAGCGCCGGCGCAAAGCCGCTTGAATTCAGGCCGTGCAGCTCCCCCTTCATCCATACCAGAGCGAACGCGTCTCCGCCGATGCCGTTGCTGGTCGGCTCCACCACGGTAAGACATGCCGCCGCGGCCACGGCCGCGTCCACGGCGTTTCCGCCGCGCCGCAGCATTTCAAGCCCGGCCTGAGCCGCGAGCGGCTGAGTGGTCGCCGTCATGCCGCGCGCGCCGTAAACAAGCGTCCGCCGCGATGGATAGGAATATTTCTCTGCGTTGAATTTCATAACAACACCACACCTCAAAGAATAAAATTCTTTTTTATTTATACACTATCCGCATAAAAAAGAACAGGCGCGAGGGCGCCGCCACGCCCGCAGAAAAATTTAAAGACGCGCACCTCACGCGGGCAGTATTTTTACCAGAGCCTCCCGCGCAAGCGAGGCCGCCCTTTCGCACTCGCTTGCGCTGATTATAAGCGGCGGGTTAAAGTAAAGCACGTCGCCGAGCGGTCTTAAAATCAGCCCCAGTTTGAGCGCCTCTTTGAATATTTGATATCCCGTGCGCGCGGCGGCAAGCGGCTCTTTCGTCTTTTTGTCCGCTACAAGCTCTATTGCGTTTATGAGGCCTATGCTTCGTATCTCGCCGACGTTCGGATGGTCCGCGAACTTTTCGCGCAGGATACGGGTCAAGACGGCCGCCGTTTTCGAGGCCGTTCCAAGGACATCCTCTTCACGCATCACGCGCAGCACGGCAAGAGCCGCCGCGCAGCCAAGCGGGTTGCCGCTGTAGGTGTGGCTGTGCATGAAGGCGCGTCCGCTTGCGTAATCGGCGTAAAAGGCGTCGTACACGCTATCCGTCGTCACAGTGATGGACATGGGCATATAGCCTCCGGTAAGCCCCTTTGAGAGGCACATGATGTCCGGGCTGACGCCTGCGTGTTCAAAGGCGAACATTTTCCCCGTGCGCCCAAAGCCCGTCGCTATTTCATCCGCTATCAGCAGCAGGCCGTAGCTGTCGCAGAGCGCGCGCAGCTTCTTCAGATAAAGCGGCGGATATACCCGCATCCCGGCGCTTCCCTGCAGCAGCGGCTCCACGATGAGCGCGCAGCATTCATGGCCGTACTTAGCGAAGCTCTGTTCCGCCTCTGTGGCGCACTCGCAGGCGCATTCCCCGCGCCTTTTGCCGTAGCGGCATCTGTAACAGTCCGGCGCCTCTATTCTCACCGTATCCATCAGCATCGGCCCGTACACTTTTGCGTAAAGGTCCATAGCGCCTACGGAAAGCGCGCCCGTCGTCTCTCCGTGATAGCCTCCAGAGAGAGACATGAAGCGTCTTTTTGCAGAATGCCCGCATTGAAGCTGATATTGAAAACTCATCTTTAGCGCGCACTCCACGGCGGCGGAGCCGTTGTCCGAAAAATTGAATTTTGAAAGGCCGTCGGGCACTATTTCGGCAAGTTCTTCACAAAGCCGTATGGCCGGTTCATGCGTGAAATTTGCGAATATGACGTGTTCAAGGCGGTCTATCTGCTCCTTCACCGCGGCGTTTATGGCTGGATGGCAGTGCCCAAGCAGATTGCACCACCAAGAGCTGATGATGTCGATATATTCTTTTCCGTCCGTATCGTAAAGATAGACGCCGCGCCCGCGCTCTATCGGTATCGGCGCCAGCTCCTCGTAATCCTTCATCTGCGAACAGGGATGCCAGATATGTTTTAAATCTCTCTGTGCAAGGTTCATGACAGAGCCTCCTATCTGAAAAGCTCGGCAAGCGCCAAAGCGGAAAGCGGCAGCACGCGCGCGCCGCGAACCGTCTCGCAGAGGACTGGCACGCCGCTCAGCTCTTCAATCATTTTTTTATTATCGGCGTGGATGAGGTTTTCCGGCTCCCAGTTGTTCAGAATGACGCCCGCCGTTTCAATGCCGCGTTCCTTCATGTAGCTTGCCGTAAGCACGGCTGAATTTATAGCGCCAAGTCCCGCGTCGCCCACGATGAGACAACGCAGCCCAAATTCCTTTATGATATCTTCAAGCATGATGCGGGTCGCACCGTCCCAACGGATGGGGCACACGACGCCGCCGCTGCCTTCGACGACAAGATAGTCAAAGAGAGCAAGCCGCCTGTTGAAATCTTCTTTTACCTTCGCCATTTCAACTGGCTCGCCTGCGACGCGCGCCGCAAGATGCGGCGAGAACGCCTCTTTGTAGATATAAGAGACGGCGCAGGCTGGATCTCCAGTTAGCCCCGCTGTGCGATAAACATATTCGGCGTCTCCCGGGACAAGCCTGCCGCCGCAAATTTCGGCTCCGCTCAGCGCCGCCTTGTAATAACCAACGTTCATCCCCGCGTCGCTCAATTTTTTCACGATAAGCGCCGTAACGTAGGTCTTGCCGACCTCGGTTCCTGTGCCAGTGACAAATATCGCTTTACCCATTTTTTCTCACCTCAAAGCCCAGTTCGGAAATCATTCTGATGTCGCGCGCGGCGGCTATGCCCGATGTTGTCAGCATATCGCCAGTGATCGCTGCGTTCGCGCCCGATTTAAAACAGGCAAGCCCTGCCTCGGGCAGAAGGCCGCGGCCGCCGGCCATACGAATGGCGGCGTGCGGCAGTATGAAACGAAAAATCGCAACCGTGCGGCGTATCTCGTCATACGGAAGCCTTGGCGCGCCGGCAAGCGGAGTTCCCGCGATAGGGTTTAAAATATTGACCGGGATAGAATCAACACCAAGCTCACGCGCCGCAAGCACCATGTCCACACGGTCTTCCATGCTCTCGCCAAGCCCGATTATGCCGCCGCTGCATACTGAAAGCCCAGCGGCGATTGCCGCTGTGACAGCCGCTCTCTTATCATGCCAACTATGAGTGGTGCAAATTTTGGGGAAATAATTTTCGCCGGTTTCAAGGTTATTATGAACGCGGCTTGCGCCGGCGTCGCCAAGACGACGGTACTGCGCCTCGGTAAGCAGCCCCAAAGAGATGCAGACGGAAAGCCTCGTGCGTTCCCTTATTAGGCGCACCGCGCGCGCGACCGAGGCAAGCTCCTCGTCTGAAAGCGAGCCGCCGGAGGTTACGATCGAAAACCGAAGCACGCCTGCCGCCTCGGCCTCAAGCGCCGTCGCAAGAATGATTTCCGCGTCAAGTAGTTCGTATTCGCTTATGGCGGCGCGATGGCGGCCCGACTGAGCGCAGAAGGCGCAGTCCTCCGAGCACCGCCCGCTCTTTGCGTTGATTATCGCGCAAAGGTCAAACGTATTGCCGCAACAGGCGCTTCGTATCTCCTCCGCATCGACGCAAAGTTCATCAAGCGGCACGCAGGCAAGCGACAACGCCTCCGCGCGCGAAAGCAGACGTCCATCCATGACGTCTTTTTTTAGAATACTAAGGACGGACATTAAATATAGCTCTCCTTTCCAAAACGCGCACCGCAATTTGCGCGCTCACAAAACACAGTAAGAGGTCGCCGGGCACTGCAAGCACAAAGCAATACAAGATAAGCGGCCCAAGCGCTATCGGCGTACCTAAGACGAAGTTTGAAACGAGCCAGCAGTAAAACATACCGCAGCCGTACACCGCGCCAAGCCCTGCAAACGACGCAACAAGAAAGCGCCGAAACGACGGCGTGCCGGCATACGCAACGCGCCCAGATATCCACGCACCCGCCGCAAAGCCTATAAGGTAGCCGAAGGTCGGCTGCAGGATATAGGCTGGGCCTCCGCCTTCAGCAAACACCGGCACACCAGCAAGCCCAAGCAATATATAGACGCCGACCGCCGCGGCCCCGCCGCGCGCTCCGAGCGTCAAGCCGGCAAGCGTCGTAAACAAAAACTGCAGCGTGAACGGAACGACTGGCACAGGCACGCGAATACGCGCGCCGACCGCCGCAAGCGCCACAAAAAAGGCGCATAAAACAAGCTCACGAACCGAAAAACCCTTTACCTCCATCAAAATGCCTCCCCAAACGGCTCTGCTCTGCCGTCATGCAAATGAATTTATCACCAGTTTTGCGATTATGTCAACTATAATATTAAAAATAGTTGACATATGCTTTCACATTTTTTCTTGGCGATTTTTTACGACACTATTGACACGACATGAAACTTGCGTGTACAATCTTTCGCAATACGCGGCTAAGGAAGGAGAGAGGCTCATGTTTGTAAAGGATCACTCAATAATGTACATGATGATGTGCGTGATGCGCGGCTCTCCCTTCGATAAGGCGGCGTAGTCTATCGCTGTCATTTATTGACCGGGAGGAGCGCGGCGCTCTTTCCGGTCTTTTTTTTATTTTGAGGGGAGGACGGTTTTTATTTCAGGGTTTTGAGTATCGTTAAATTGCAACGGCAAATTATAAAAATCTGGAGGTTTTATTATGAGAAAGTTAATTTTTGCGTTTGCGTTGGTTTTGGTATTCGTTTCACAGGGCTTTGCCGCCGAAAAAATAGTGCTCGGCGTGACGCCGTTCCCCGCTAAAGAGATCGCAGAGGTTGCGAAGACGGTGCTTGCAAAACAAGGGTACGAACTCGTCATCAAGGAGTTCACCGATTTCATCCAGCCAAATCTGGCGCTTGCAGACAAGAGCCTCGACGCGAACTTTTTCCAGCACATCCCCTATCTTGAAAACATGAGGACGGAAAAGAAGCTGGATATCGTTCCGCTTGTCAAAGTTCATCTTCTGCCGATCGGCATATACTCGCATAAGATAAAGTCGCTCAAAGAGGTTAAAAACGGCGCGGTTGTCGCGGTGCCGAGCGACCCTACAAACGGGTTTCGCGCCTATAAGCTGCTTGAACGCGAAGGCCTGCTCAAGATGAAGCCAGGGAACAAGCTGACCGCGCGCGACATCACCAGCAACCCAAAAAACCTTAAAATAATCGAGCTTGAAGCTCCCCAGCTTCCGCGCACATTGCCGGACACCACGATTTCGGTCATAAACATGAATTTCGCGGTGGACGCTGGCCTCGACCCAACTAAAGAGGCGCTGGCGCTCGAATCCAAAGATTCCCCTTACGCGGTGGTGCTCGCCTGCCGCAGCGGCGACAAAAATTCGGCGCCGATCAAAGCCCTAGCAAAGGCGCTCAACTCCCCTGAGGTCAAGAAGTTCATCAAAGAAAAGCTCGCATCAAAGGGCGTCATCGCTTCGTTCTAGCTTTCGTCTCACTATATTTTCGCATTTGATATCAGCACAACGCGCCCTTTCGTAATCAGGGCGCGTTATGCTATTCTTAGGTCGGCTTAAAATATATTTTATCGGAGGCATACCATGAACATTCTCGTTACGGGCGGCGCCGGATTTATCGGCTCTCATACCTGCGCGGCGCTGCTTGACGCAGGACATTCCGTAGTCATTGCGGACGATTTTTCCAACAGCAAACCTGAGACGCTTGATAATATCAAAAAAATAACTGGACGCGATTTTGTCTTTTACGAAGCCGACGTCACAAAGCCGGAGGCGGTAGAGCGCATCTTTTGCGAGAACAGCCTTGACGGCGTGATCCATTTTGCGGGATTCAAGGCGGTGGGCGAGTCTGTCGAAAAACCCCTTCAGTATTATTACAACAATCTGGTGAGCACCATCGAGCTTGCGCGCGCCTGCGTTAAATACGGCGTGCCGCGCTTTGTCTTTTCTTCGTCCGCTACGGTCTACGGCGACAACAAGGCTCCCTTCGTTGAGACTATGCCGCTTTTGCCTGCGACCAACCCGTACGGCGAAACGAAGGTGATAAGCGAGCGGATACTCACCGACGCATCGCACGCGCACCCAAGCCTTTGCGTGGCGCTTCTGAGATACTTCAACCCCATCGGAGCGCACAAAAGCGGCCTGATCGGCGAGGCTCCGAACGGAATACCTAACAACCTCATGCCATACATCACAAAGGTCGCAAAGGGGCAGCTGCCGGAGCTGCGCGTCTTCGGCGACGACTACCCCACGCCCGACGGAACCGGCGTCCGCGACTACATACACGTCATGGACCTTGCGGAAGGGCACGTAGCGGCGCTTGAAAAAATGAGCGACGGCGTGTGCGTCTACAACTTGGGCACAGGCCGCGGCACGTCGGTGCTGGAGCTGCTGCACAGCTTTGAGCGCGTCAACGGAATAAAGATACCGTACACTGTGACGCCGCGCCGCGCGGGAGACATTGCCACATGCTACGCAAACGCACAGAAGGCGGAGCGTGAACTGGGCTGGAGCGCAAAGCGCACTGTGGACGACATGTGCCGCGATTCATGGAGATTTGAAAAAGGGCTTTAAAAACTTTCAGAACGCACGCCGTATTTAGGACATGTCGGTTATAATATATACCGACATGTCCTAAGAGGTGACCGCGATGTATTCTCCGATATTCAAAGTAACAAGCAGGAGCATCAACCTTGTCGCTGCTATCAGCGCGCAACTTGAACATTTCGCGCTTCGCATGGAGCTCGAAGACGAACTTCTGCTTCGCAGAGTAAACAGGATACGCAGTATATGCGGCTCCCTTGCGATAGAGGGCAACACTCTTTCCGAAGCTCAGGTGAGCGACATCATAAACGGCCGCAGGGTGCTGGGGCCGGCGAGAGAGATACGCGAGGTGCAGAACGCGGTCAGAGCCTATGACCTGCTGCCCTCGCTTGAACCTTTCTCAAAAAAAGATCTGCTGAAAGCGCATGAAAGCCTCATGTCAGGCCTCACGGAGGACGCGGGGCGCCTTCGCCGCGGCAGCGTCGGCGTTTTTGCCGGAGAGCGCGCCGTCCATATCGCGCCTCCCGCAAACCTCGTAAGCGGGCAGCTTGACGACCTCATCGAATGGACGCGCCGCGCGGACGACCACATGCTCATACGCAGCTCCGTTTTCCACTATGAGTTTGAGTTCATCCACCCGTTCAGCGACGGCAACGGCAGAACGGGGCGTCTGTGGCAGACGCTGCTGCTTTCAGTGGAAAATCCCCTCTTCGCGCACGTTCCGATTGAAAACCTCGTATACGAACGGCAATTTGAATATTACGACGCCATCAACGAAAGCACCGCCGCCTCAGACTCCGGGATATTTGTAGAATTTATGCTTGAAGCGATACTCGATTCTTTGAAGGGTAAACCGACAAACCGGGTTTCCAGCGGCGGCCATTCTAATGTCGGGAGAAAAGTCGGTACAATTGTCGGTACAACCGAGGAAAAGGCGCTCTATCTTATTATAGACAATCCTAAAATCACGGCAAAAGAACTTGCGGCGCGCCTCTCCGTCACACAGAGGCACGCGGAGAGGCTCTTTGCGTCGCTGAAAAAAAACGGCCTGATAATGCGGGTCGGCGCAAACAAGAACGGCGTCTGGGTCGTCCGCTGACGCCGCAAAAAAGTTTTTATATTACTTCGCGCTTTCTATAACTGCGCCGCCTACTACGGTATCTCCGTCGTACATGACTACGGCCTGCCCCGGCGTCACAGCGCGCTGCGGCTCGTCGAAGACAAGGCACAGCCGTCCCTCGTCCGTCTGCTCCGCCGTCGCCCACTGCTCTTTCTGTTTGTAGCGCACTTTTGCCTTCACGCGCAGCGGAGAGGAAATCTCACGGCAGGCGATAAGGTTCAGCCCTGACGCTTCCAGGCTCTTTGAGAAAAGTTCCTCCTGCGGCCCAAGCACCACCGTGTTGTCCGCGCGGCATTTTGCGCAGACGTAGAGCGGCTCGCGCAGTGAAAGGCCCAGACCGCGCCGCTGCCCTATCGTATATTTCACAAAGCCCTTGTGCTCTCCGACCGTATGTCCCGCTTTGTCGACAAAACGCCCCGGTTCAAGCGCGCGTCCCGTGTAGCGTTCGATGAAGGAGGCGTAATCGCCGTCCGGCACGAAGCAGATATCCTGGCTCTCGCTTTTTTTCGCGTTTATGAAGCCGTTTGCAGCGGCTATCTCGCGTACTTCGCTTTTTTTCATCGCGCCAAGCGGCAGCAGCGTATGTTCAAGCTGACGCTGCGTGAGAGAATAGAGCACGTAGCTCTGGTCCTTGTTTTCGTCCGCGCCCTTTTTGAGCAGCCAGCGGCCGGAAGCCGCGTCGCGCTCTATTACGGCATAATGGCCGGTGACGATATGATCTATCTCCATTTCACACGAACGAATGAAAAACTTTTCAAACTTAAGAAACCTGTTGCAGTCGATGCAAGGGTTCGGCGTCTCGCCGCGCTCGTAGGCGTCTACGAAACGCTCTATGACATCGCGCCTGAAATTATCCGAAAAATTAAAGACGTAATAAGGGATATTGAGGCGGTTTGCGACGCTGCGCGCATCTTCCACGTCGTCCAGCGAGCAGCAGCGGCTTTCACCCAAGACGCCTATCTCCTCGTTTGTGAAGAGCTTCATCGTGGCTCCCGCGCAGTCGTATCCGCGCTGCTTTACTAAAAAAGCGGCGACGGAGCTGTCCACCCCGCCGCTCATTGCAATAAGCGCCCTGTTATTCATCTATTTTATAGTTTCAAGCTCCGCGGCGACGCTTTCCTCGCATGAACGCATGGCCTCAAGCGTCTTTTCCAGCAAAGCGTCGAGCTCCCATCCAAGCGCCTCTGCGCCCTGCGTTATTACGTCGCGAGAGCATCCGGCGGCAAACTTTTTATCCTTGTATTTCTTTTTAAGGCTTTTCAGCTCCATGTCCTGCACGCTCTTAGATGGACGCATCAGCGCAGCGGCTCCTATCAGCCCTGTCAGTTCGTCTGCGGCAAAGAGGATTTTTTCCATCAGATGCTCCGGCTTCACGTCAGAGCAGAGGCCGTACCCGTGGCTGCATATCGAACGGATCATTGCCTCGTCCGCACCGCCGCAAGCCAGCAATTCCGGCGCTTTTTTGCAGTGCTGATCGGGGTAGAGCTCAAAATCTATGTCGTGCAGAAGGCCCACCGTCGCCCAGTAATCCGCTTCGTCCGCGAAACCGGCGTCGTTTGCATACCATCTCATAACACCCTCGACCGTGAGCGCGTGCAGAAGGTGGAACTCCTCTTTATTGTATTTCTTAAGCAGCGCAAGCGCGGCATCTCTTGTCATACATCTTTCCATGATTATCCCTCCATAATTTACTGCGTTAAATTATATATCCAGCAGGCGATGCGTGCAAAGCCTTAATTAGGCGCGCCAGCCTCCTCTTCCTCCGACGAATAGAGGCGGCAGGCGTCGCGGCCCGATTTTTTTGCCTCGTAAAGCGCGGCGTCCGCCTCTTTGTAGAGCTGCTCAAAGCCGGCTCCCGCGTGCGAAAAGGCGACGCCCGCGCTCACCGTTATGCCGAGCCTTCGTCCGTCTGAGGAGCGTATGGCGCGGACCCGCCTGCAGAGAGCCTCCGCTTTTGCGCGCGCCGTCTCTTTTGCCGGCAGGTTCTTCATCAGCACGATAAATTCGTCTCCGCCGATGCGTCCCACTACGTCTGAGGCGCGAAAAAGCTCTTTCATGATTTTCGCGGCGGAATCAAGCACCAAGTCTCCCTCAAAATGGCCGAACTTATCGTTTATCTCTTTAAAATAGTCAATGTCGATAACAAACAGCGCGCACATGCCGTCCGATTCGCGGTCAAGCAGAAATTCCGAGATGCGGTCCGCCGCGGCCCTGTGATTGAGAAGCCCCGTCAGAGAATCGCTTTCCGCCTTAGTCTGAAGTTCCGCTATGTTTTTCTTTTGACCGTCGACGTTCACCATTCTTCCAACGACGCGCCGCACCGTTTTATTTGAGTCAAGTATCTTCGTAAATTCCAGCCTCATCCAATTTTCACCGCTCGTAGAGTGACGCAGCCTGAACTCAACGCAGTTTTCCCCGTCAGGAGATTTTATGCCGTCTACGATTTTCATAAGCTGCTCAAAATCCTCCGGATTCACCAGGCTTTTGCCAAACTGCGCGATTTCATTGATATTATGGAGCCGCGGCTCGTAGCCGAATTTCTCCGCGAAATTCCGGTTGAAGCGTATCTCACCGTTTTGCATATTGACCTCAAAGATCACAGCCTCGGAAAAACCCTCCACTATGCGGTAGAGTTCCTCGCTTTGTCTAAGCTGCTCCTTTTCTTCCATCAACTCTTGGTTCTTTTTTGCGTTGAACAGATATATAAAAATTATCAAAAGCAGCGCGCAGAGGAGGATGACGGCTATTATGGCGGCTATGAGCAAAAGTGTATTCTTTATGCCTTTTTCTATGGAGTGTGCGGAGACGACGTTTACGAGAAACCAGTTGTTGACGCCAAGCGGCATATAGGCGGCGTACCGTCTATGGCCGCTGTATGAATAGCCAACGATGCCGCCGCGCTCTGACGCAAAATCGTTTTTTACGGATACAAGCGTCTTGCCGTCATCGAGTTTGCTTCCGCCAAGCAAGCTTAGAAAATTATTTTTAAAGAGCGCTCTTGCGCTTTCGTTTCTTCCCAGGAGGAAAAATCTGCTGTCGCTGTCAAGCAGCACTCCGCCAGCGCCGTCCACTATAAAGGAGTAGGTGTCGTGCTGCAGCAGGCTCAGGCACACGACGCGCTTGAAGGCGTCGTTTGAGAAGCTGCCGAATATTATGCCGACAGTTTTTTGTTTATAGGTAAGGGGAGCCGCTATTATAAACCGTGGCGCGCGCTTTACTATGCCGCTTTCAACTTTGATAAAGGAGGAGCGTCCAAGCATGCCGTTTATAAAATAATCGCGGTGTGATATATCTATGGTTTTGCCGCTGCTGAGGTATCCTTTGCCGTCAGCGCCGACAATTCCTATATTAGTGAAGTCAAAGGCGCCCGGCGGAAGCTCCATATACCTTAATACCTCTTTAGGGGAGCTTCCAGCCTCTATCTCCTTTGCCGCTCCCACGGCAAGCGTTCGCAGGACGCGGCGCTGCCCCTTAAGCGCGACATTGAAGACGCTCTGCTGTTCCTTTGCGGAAAACATAAGAGAAGAATAGGCCTGGTCGACAGTTCTGCGAGCAAGCACCGCGCTCACCGCGATGACGCATAAAAAACCAAGCAGGCTCAGCGCGCATGGTATATATAGTATTGTAAATCTTTTTTGAAACGGTATATGAAACATTGGTCAGGACACCTCTCTTCTACATTCTGGACTTTAAATCCCAACTTTGAAAAATTGTCAGTTAATTTGCGGCATATTATAAACTCTGGACGGCCTTTAACCAATACCCTAATTATATTTAGGATATGCTGAACCTTTAAGCATTTTATGTGATATATTAGCCTCATGGTATTGAGAGGAGAGTCTGTATGAAAAATATAAACAGCAAAATGATCATGGGCGACATCGCAATTTTGATGGTGGCGCTTATATGGGGAGCCACCAATGTTGTGATGCGCGACGCGCTCTCCGGCATCACGCCGTTTTGGTTCTGCGCGCTGCGCTTTATGACGGCGGCGGCGGCCATGATGCTGCTTTTCGGACGCAGGGCCTTTGCCATGTCACCCAAACAGCGGCTCTCAGGCGTCTTCACGGGCGCCGCTTTCAGCTTCGCCTATCTTGCGGGCGCGGTCGGGCTTTTGTACACCACAGCCGGCAATCAGTCTTTTATAATCTCAATGTCCGTAGTCTTTGTGCCTCTCACTGTGTGGGTGCTTACGCGAAAATTTCCTGGATGGCACGTGATAGCGGCCGTCGTCCTCTGCTGCCTTGGAATGGCTGGGCTGGTGCTTGACGGCAACATGTCTGTCAACACCGGGGACGCGCTTTCTTTTCTTGCCATGTGCTTCGTCAGCTTCTATATAATGCTCGTTCAGCGGTTTGTGAAGGACTCAGATCCGCTCGGACTTTCATGCTGGCAGGCGGCGGGTTGCCTGATTTTCACATCGGTTGCCGCGCTCTTTTTTGAGCCTTTTCCCGTAAACCTTTCTTTCGCCGTTTGGGCTGCGATAGTATACGCTGGGACCATCGGCTTTGCGCTTACGCTGGTGCTTCAAACGGCGGCGCAAAAATACACTACATCAACGCACACGGCGATACTGCTTTCGACCTCCGGCGTCTTTGGGAGCCTCATCGGAGTCATCTTCATAGGCGAGCCGATGACGTGGAGGATATTTATAGCCTCCTCGCTCATAATGGCCGGAGTTCTTGCGGTCGAAGCGCTGCCTCTTCTAACAAAGAAACGTCCCCAACAGACGAAGGACGTTTCTGTATAAAGTACCTTATTGATCACTGATTGCTATATTTGCCCTGCTTACCGCCGTTCGCCGACCGCGTAGATGAGGTCCGCTTCGGCGGTTTTTATGTCGTAGACGGCGTTTATCACTTCGCTCATGCTGTCCGTCAGCGCAAGGCGCGCGTCCAGCGTATCCAGGTTCGTGCCGACCTTTTCGTCGTAGCGGCGCACTGCGATGCGGTAGTCCTCGCGCGACGACGCGAGCTGCCTCCTCGCCGTTTCAAGACGGCTCTGCGCTGAGCGGATGTTAAGCTCCGCCTGCGTCACTTCCATGCGTATCCCGTTTTTCATATCTTCAAGCAGAAAAAGCATCTCCTGAGCCTTTGCCTTGGCCTCAGCCGTCTTCGCGCGCATTTCGCCGCCGTCGTAGAGGTTCCAGTAGGCGCCGAGAGCCGCTATCGGCTCGCTTTGCTCCGTTGGAAAAAATTTATCGTCGGCCGCCACATAGCCTATGGAGCCTATCACCTGCGGAAGCGTTTGCCCCTTTGCCGCGCGCGCCAGCTTTTCAGCCTGTTTTGCAAGCAGCGCGTAGACGCGAAGTTCCTGCCGGCGTTCAAAGGCGGTCTCTACGTCCGCGCCGGCCGTATTCACGTCAAAGCCGGCATCGTCGGCAA
>JAVVPF010000029.1:0-20581 GCA_036655895.1 Cloacibacillus sp.
ATCCCATCCGATGCGGATGCTGTAATTCCCTCTGCCCGCCGATGAGCCTTAAACTTGTCGAATAATACAAAAAATAAAACAGTCTGTCCTGACGCGTTAAAAACATTGAACAGGACGGCCTTACTTTTCTAGATTATAGTATAAATTCATTGATTGGAAAAGCTATTTGTTAACATTAGTAAGAAAACTGTTGAGAAATATTAATGAAATAAACAAATCTAAAGCAAAAAAAGCCGAAAGAGGCAATATGCTCCTCTTCCGGCTGACATTTATCTTTACATTTAGTTTATGGTTTTACAAGCGGCAGCTCCGGGTTGCCGGCCCAGGCCTGGAAGCCTTCGTCGTAGTTCTGGCTCTTGGTGAAGCCGCAGAGGCGAAGCACCATTGTAACGTAGGCGCCGCGAACTCCCGCCGTGTCGTATATTATTATCTCGTTTTCCGGCGTGATGCCGGAGGCAGCAAGCATGGCGGTTATATCCTCAGGCGACTTGACTGTGCTCTCGGGCGTCTGGAAACTTTCCCTGGGTATGTTCAGCGCGCCGGGCAGATGTCCCGCGCGCTTTTCCTGGAAGGGGCGGATCTTGCCGAGATATTCAGGCTCCGTGCGCACGTCGATTATTACGAGGCCGGGCTTGCCGAGGTTGTTGTTTATCCATTCGGTCGTCGCAGTGTAGGTGGAGACATATTGTTTGATGGTGAAAGGAACCGCTTTGTAGCTCTGTCTGTTCTTCACTATCTTGCCGCCCGCGTTCTTCCACGCGCCGATGCCGCCAACGAGCATTTTCGCGTTTTTGACGCCGGCCTGACGTAGCACCCAGACGACGTAGCCGTTCTGGCCCCAGCCGGCGCCGTCGGCATAAGCGACGACGGTCTTCTTGCCGTTCACTCCAAGCGCACCTACGCGCTTGGCCATAGTCGCGGGGGCCCATACGACGCCCCACTTCTCTGTGCCCTGCTTTGCCGCCATGTTTGCGAAATAGGTCCAGGGAGCGTTCACAGCGCCGGGGATGTGTCCGCCGGCGTAGAGGCTTTCAGGGCGCGCGTCTATGAGGATCACGTTGTTGAGGTTTGCCTTGAGCCAATCAACGTCTACGATGAGGCTCTTCTCTGTCTCAGGCTCGCCGGGCTGCATCGGCGTCGGATTGAGCGGACGTCCCGCCTCCACTTCGCCTGTTGCAGCAGGCTGTGCGGCCGGCGCAGCCGCGGGCGCAGTCTTTTGCGCCTCAGGCGTCGGCGTGCCAGTGACAGGCGCGGTCTGCATCGGCTTTATCTTTGCAGGCTCTGCTTTTGCCGGCTCAGTTTTTGCCGCAGGTGTCTTTACAGGCTGTACGGCGGCGCCGGTCGCGGGTATCTCTACGGTCTTCGCGGGAGCGGTCGTCTTTGTAGGCGCAGTTTTTGCCGGTTCCGCCTTTGCCGCGGGCTGGCTCTGCGCCGCGGTGTTTTTGTTGTTTGCCGCCTTTTCGTTTTCCTTAGCGGCTTTGCTGGCCTCATACTTTGCGATGGCCTCGGCCTTTTCCGCCGCTGGATTCTTTTTCTCTTCGGCTGGCGCTTTTTGCGCCTCAGGCTTTTTGTCTTCGGATTTTACCGACGGTGCGGCGTTTGCTTTGTTGTTTTCCTTGTTGTTCTTGACCTGGGAGAGTATTGAGCTTGAGGGATCGTCTCCGGGCGCCGTCTCTGCGGCGAAGGCTGATGCTGAACCGCAGGCGATGGCCGCGGCAAGCATGATCATCAAAAATCGTTTCATAGTACCATTCCTTCCATATTTCTTTATTTCTTTCACAAAAACGCGGAAGAAAAGCCCGGTATTTTGTGTGTATTGCGGAATTATAACACAGATGGCGGCGTTTTTATTCGGGAAATAGCGACTAAATCAATTTATCCGGCGCGCGCGGCCGCCGCGCCATGCCTTACCCTTGTTACTTCCAGTTATCAAATATCCACTGCGCGGCGCGTCTTGCTTCGTTGAAATCTTCGTGCTCGTTTTGTTCGTCGTATTTTACCGCGCCGTCGTGTCTTTGGCGCAGCCAGTCGCGGTACTCGATCAGTCCGTCGTTTCTTACAAAGTGGTCGAATACGCGGTCGAACTTCGGCACGCCCCACAGCAGGTTCTGAGAAAGAGCGCCCGCGTTCACCAAAGAGGCTGTGGCGCGCTGCATCATGTTTTTCACGCCGCCCTTGCGGCCCGTGCGCAGCAGCACCGCGCGGTGGCCGCCGGTTATCGCCTCGGAGACCATGTTCACGGAGTCCTCGGTGCAGAATACCTCGGTGGAGAAGCCAAGCATCGCAGGTATCGGGTTGAAATCGTCTTCCGACGCTACAAGAAGATATTTTACGACGCCGGAATGAGCGGCGAGAGTTTTTATCGTCTTCACCGCGGCGTCGCTCGTTCTGCGCGAGGTGGTCAGGTAGATGTCTGCGCCGCAGTTCTGCGCCAGGTTGAGGATCTGTCCGAGCTGCTTTTTGACCCATGCGGGAGTTATTTCGTAGTTCGCGTCGTCGCCTCCTATGAGGACGGACCATATTTCGGGGGAGGCGGCCGGATGCTCCGCAAGCAGCGCCGCCGCCTCTTTTTTGAGATTTTCTTTTATGACGAAGTTCGGCGCGCCAAGCGTGACGAAGATGTTGGGCTGTCTTTCGGGACAGTCGTGCTCAGGCACGATGGCGAAGTCGAACGGCTCCGTGCCGACGCGTCCCGGCGTCATTATCGTAGCGCAGGCGCCGCGCCACAGGTAGCCCATAGCGAGGTTGTAAGGAGCGGCCGTGCTTCCTGCCGATAAAAAAAGCATCGCTTTTGAGTTTTCAGTGATGTTGCGCTCCGCAAACCACTGGCCTACGCGGCGGATGAGCGCGTCGCCGTCTGCGCCCGCGAGCCAGTCGCGTGCGTCGCGCCTTGTGCCGCCGATGAGCGCGGAAGCTCCCGCCTTTGCGCGGGTCTTTGCCGCGCCGGAAAGCTGCGGCACTTCGGCCTCCAGAACTTCCGCGCCGGAAAGCTGCGAAAGCCAGTAGGCCACTCCGCGGCTCTGGTTGAGATGCCCGCGTATGCCGTCGCTCAATATGAGAATGACTCTCAACGCTTCGCCGTTTCTCATTTTACCCTCTCCCTTCGCCGCCGTTTATATATTTTTTTATTGCGTTCCATGTTCGCGCAGAGGCGCCGCATGATTTTGCAAAATAGTCGCGGCTTTGCCTGCGCCATTTGCCGTCGTCCGCGCACGAGGCCGCTTCAAGCCACGCGGCCGCAAGCTCTTTTTCGCCGCTTACCTGAGTGGCCGCGCCCATCGCGAGAAAGGCGCGCGAGGCCTGCGCGAAGTCCTCCATGTGCGGGCCGTACTGCACCGGCACTCCCCACGAAAACGGCTCGAGTATGTTTTGTCCGCCTTTGTCCGTAAAGCTGCCGCCTACGAAGGCGGCGCGCGCAGTGCCGTAAAGTTCAAAGAGCAGGCCTATCTTGTCTATTATAAGGATATCCCATTCGTCTTGATATTGCGAGAAAGAAGAGGTCCTATATTTTGTATCTATCAGCTTCGCCACAGAGGAGGCGCGCTCCGGATGGCGCGGCGCTATGATGAGCCGCGCGTTGGGAAGATGTTCCCGCGCCATCTCAAAGGCGGCTATGACGATCTCGTCCTCGCCGGTGTGCGTGCTTCCCGCTATGAATATGGGCCTTTCACGCGAAGCGAACTTTTCAAGCCACGCGTCGCGCGCGGCTTCGTCCTTTCGCGCAATAAGCGCGTCCGCTTTGCAGTCTCCCATGACGTGCAGCCTTTCGCGGCTGACGCCGACCGACGCCAGCCGCGTCATGTCCTCCTCGTCGCGGAGAAATATCTCCGTAAAGAGGGAGTAGGCGCTCCTTGCCGCGCCGGAAAGAAGGGGTTTCTGCACGCGGGCCCACGTCCTGTCGGAGATGCGCCCGTTGATGAGAAAGGCGGGTATTCCGCGCTTTTCGCATTCGCAGAGCATATTCGGCCAAAGCTCCGTCTCCGCCGTTATGAAGGCGGCCGGCGTCAGGCTGTCGAGCGCGCGGCGCACAAAGCGCATAGTGTCCCACGGGTAATATATGTGCGCGTCATAAAGTCCCGCGCCGAGCCTTGCGGCCATCGCTTTTCCGGTCTGCGTCGTGGTGGAGAGCACCACAGGGCCGCCGTAGCCGTCGTCGCGCGCGGCCTTGATGAACGGGACGGCGGCCTGCGCCTCTCCTACGGAGACGGCGTGCACCCATATCGGAGCGCCGCCTTTGAGACGCGCGAGCTTGTCAGCCGGGAGGATGCCCTGCCGTTCATCGTTGCCCTCCGTGTATTTCGCAAGCAGTTTTTTACGCGAAAGGGCGAAGACTATATTTATGGCCGGCCGGTAGACGGCGGAAAGAAGCGTCAGCTACGCCACCCCCGCCTTTAATATTTCATGCAGGTGCACCATTCCGACCGGCTTGCCCTCGTCGACTACTATGAGCGCCGAGACCTCCCACTGTTCGGCCATGCGGACCACTTCGACCGCGAGCCTGTCGGGGGTGATGGTGCGCGGGGCGTGCGTCATAGCGCGCGATACCGGCAGATCGAGGCCTTCAAGCCCCTCTTTTTCTATGAAGCGGCGCAGGTCTCCGTCTGTGAAAATGCCGGAAAGAAATCCCGCGTCGTCTACGACGGCGGTAGCGCCGTATCCTTTGCTCGTGATGTCAAAGAGCGCGTCTCGCACCAGCGCCTTTTCGTTTGTCACGGGCATTCTGTCCTGCGTGCCCATCAGGTCGCGCACGCGCAGCAGCAAACGCTTGCCGAGCGAGCCGCCCGGATGGAAGAGCGCGAAGTCCTCTTTGCGCAGGCCGAGCAGCAGCGTCGCCATGCCGGCCGCCGCGTCGCCGAGCGCCATTTGCAGCGTCGTGCTGCTGGTGGGCGCGAGTTTGAGCGGGTCGGCCTCGCTTTCGACGTGGCAGTTGAGCACGATGTCCGACTCGCGCGCAAGCGTAGAGTCAGGGTTGCCCGTGACCGCGATTATCGGCGCGCCCAGGCGTTTGAAATAGGGGATGAGCGCGATAAGTTCCTGCGTCTCGCCGCTGTTGCTCAAAAAGTAGCCGATGTCTTCGCGGCATACCATGCCGAGGTCGCCGTGCGCGCCTTCGGTAGCGTGGAGGAAGAAGGCCGGAACGCCAAGCGACGCGAATGTCGCGGCGGTCTTTCTGCCGACATGGCCGGATTTTCCAAGGCCTGAGACTACGACGCGCCCGCGGCAGCGGCTTAAAAGGTGCGCCGCCTTCACAAGCTCTTCTGAGGCGTTCTCCGCGGCATACAGCAGCGCCTCCGCCTCTTTGCGCAGGATGCCTACGCCGGCTGAGAGAAGTTCCTCGGATGAAAGCTGTTTTTCTTCGCGCTCGTACGGTAAGTCCATGATCTACGCCTCCGCCCAGTCCAGGCGCGTGAAGCCTATTTTCTCGCGCACTATTTTATCTATCTCGTATATTTGTCTCAGCACTTCGCGCATCCCGCAAAGCGGTATCGAGTTAGGCCCATCGCACTTGGCGGCGTCAGGGTCTGGGTGTACCTCCATGAAAATGGCGTCTACGCCGGAGGCTGCGGCGCAGCGGATGAGCGGCAGCACGAAAGAACGGTCCCCGCCGCTGCATGTGCCGTTTCCGCCCGGCTTCTGCACGCTGTGCGTCGCGTCGAACATTACGGGGACGCCAAAGGAGCGCATCACCGGAAGAGAACGGAAGTCGACCGTCAGCTCATGATAGCCAAATTCCGTACCGCGCTCGCAGAGGATGACGCCTGACGCGCCGCTTTCCCTGCACTTTCCAAGCACGGAACCCATATCTTCAGGCGCCATGAACTGCGCCTTCTTGACGTTGAGCGGCTTGCCCGTGGCGCTTGCCGCAGCGAGCAGGTCCGTCTGACGGCAGAGAAAGGCGGGTATCTGCAAAAGGTCTACGTGGAGCGCGGCGGCCGCCGCCTGATTTGGCTCGTGGATGTCGGTCACCACAGCAACGTCTGCGTCGCGGCCGATAGCGGAAAGCCATTCAAGTCCCTTTTCGATGCCCGGCCCTCTGTAGCTTGTTATAGAGGTGCGGTTGGCTTTGTCGAACGAGGCCTTAAAAATGTAGTTGAAGCCAAACTCGGCGCAGAGCGCCTTCATTTCGCGCGCTATTGAAAGCGCCTCTTCGTAGGTGTCAAGCACGCAAGGCCCCGCCGCTATTGTGAGGCGCGGACCGCCAACTTCAAAATCTCTTACCGTCACGGTCTTTATGGTTTTGTTTTCCAAGGACATAAGCACAGCTCCTTTGTGATTATATGTAGTTTTATTATTCGGCGCGGCCTTCTATATAGGCCTTGTATTTTTCATAGAGTCTGCATCTGCGGTCCCAGCCCAGCTCCTTCGCGCAGTATTCGACAACTTTGTCGAGCGCCCCGGTGCGGCCAAGGTTTTTTATGCCGGCCTCCTGCATCGACCGGCGCAGCTCCGGCTCCACAAGAACGCGTTCCGCTGCGGCCGCAAGCGCCGCGGGCGACGGAGGAACAAGTATCTCAGCGTCGCGCAGCAGCTTTTTTTGGCGCAGCTTGCCGCGTTCGATTATCGAGACGACGGGGATGCCCAGGCCGGCGCAGAGCTGGTTTGCCGTGCCGCCGAGCCCTATGAGCAGCTCCGCTCCGCAGGCGGCGGCGGCGAGCGGCGCGCGGCAGACGACTATCTCAATATTTTTTTCGTCCGAAATGAGGTGGGTGCCCGCTGCATCAAGCCGCCAGCCATCGGCGCATTCGGCCATTTTCTTCATGTCGATGGTTGGCGCTGGCACCATCACGAAGCTGCATTCGATGCGTGCGCCTAGTATCTTTATCGTGTCGAGTATCAGTTTTATGTCGTCGTAGGCGCGGGGACGGCTGCCGGGCAGCAGCAGCACCTTTGCGCCCGCGCTCTTCCACGCGAAGGCGGGGTCTCCCGCTTCGTCGAGCAGGTCCATTATCGGGTTGCCGTAAAAGACGGCGGGAACGCTCTTTTCGACAAGCTCGCGCGCAGTCTCCTCGTCGCGAGTCCAGACAAGTATGCAGCGCCGGCGCAGCAGCCATTTTTCTATCCACAGATGTCCGCTCAGGTGGACCGATTTCGCCGTAGCCACCAGCAGCGGCTTCATCCCCTGGCCCCAGAGCACGCTCCAGAGGAGGTAGACGTCGCCGACGCAGATCGGCGTTCTGTATTTTCCGCGGAAGGAGCGCATCTTTTCGCGCTGTGAGATTATCGAGCTGCCGAGGCCGTGGCGCAGGTCGCCAAGAAGGTCTATCAGGTTGTATTTTATGACGCCGCCGCTTGGCATCTCCGCCGGCGGCGAGACGACGCGTATGCCGTTTTGCGAATAAGGCTTGCCGTTGCCGACGAAGGCGAAGGCGTCTATCTGCGCGCATTTGAAGCGTTCGATAAGTTTCTGCGCGAGCACCAGCCCGATGGCGTCCTCGCCGTGCCCGTTTGATGTGACGAGGAAGGACGGGCGCAGTTTTTCCAGAATTTTCTTTTTGAAATTATCCGCGTCGTTGAGAGAGACCGCTATCGACGGGACGTATAGCGGCAGCCTCAGAGAAAGTTCGCGCGGCATGTTGACAAGGTCCTTTTCTGTGCAGATGAAGCCGTCCGCGCCTATATTCGCCGCAAGCTTTTCCAGCGCCGAGATCTCGTCATGCGTAAGGATGTGATGGTCGCGGAAGGTGCGGCGTTCAAGCACTTCGATTCTCATCTCTTCCAAAAATTTATAAAAGCCGCCGGGGTTGCCGATAGCGGATATAGCGATATAGCGTCCGCCGGGCTTGAAATCGTCCGCAAGCCTCGCGTCCACGTTTTTCATTCTCGATATCCACGACTCAAGCACAAAGTCCGCCGTGAATATTTTTTCTTTTGGAATGTAATGTGCGAGCCGCTCTTTGATTGCGGCCACCTCTTCTTTGTCCGCCTGGTTCGCCTTTGTCAGCACGATGATGTCCGCGCGGCGGAAGGCCGACATCGGTTCGCGCATAGAGCCCGCAGGAATGACCCAGCCGTTGCCGAAGGGACATGTTGAGTCCACAAGCACGATGTCCACGTCGCGGCCCATCTTCCGGTGCTGGAAGGTGTCGTCGGTGACGGCCACCTCAGCGCCCAAAGAGGCGAGCAGCTTCACGCCCTCTAGGCGGCTGCGCGAGACGACTATCTTCGTGCCGGGCAGCCGTTTTGCAAGCATCAATGGCTCGTCGCCCGCGAAATCGCGGCGGCGGCTCTTTTCGTCCTGCCCGATCCAAAGCGGCGGGTGTTCCTTTGTGCGGTAGCCGCGGCTGACGACGCCCGCCTTTATGCCGGCCTCCGCGAACTGACGCACGATATATTCCACCATCGGAGTTTTGTTTGTGCCGCCGAAGCTGTTGTTGCCGATGCTTATCACCGGCAGCGGCGGGTCTGTGACGGAGAAGACCCCCCTGTTGAAAAGGGAAATACGCAGCCTCATCCACGCCGATGTGATGAACTGGCATGGATAAAGGAGTATCCACGGCGAAAAGATGCTTTCACCGCGCGCGTATTTTAAGTAGCTGCGCAGAATTTTTGACATATCAGATATCTTCCAAATGCTCCCCGCTGCTTGCCGCGTATAGTCTGTAATACTGTCCTTTGGCCGCCAGCAGCTCGTCGTGCGTCCCGGTTTCGGCGACGACTCCGTCGCGCAGCACCACTATCCTGTCCGCGTCGCGTATCGTCGAAAGCCTGTGCGCTATGATGATGGCGGTGCGCCCCTGCATAGCGTTGTGCATCGCCACCTGCACCTGCTGTTCCACAAGCGCGTCAAGCGACGAGGTGGCTTCGTCGAGTATCAGTATCTTCGGGTCGCGCACAACAGCGCGCGCTATCGCAACGCGCTGGCGCTGGCCGCCTGAAAGCGTCACGCCGCGTTCGCCGACCTCGGTGTCGAAGCCCTTGGGTGCGGCCATTATAAAGTCATAGATGTCCGCCATCTTGGCCGCCTTCACAAGCTGCTCGCGCGTCATGTTTTTGCACCCGTAGCCTATATTATAGGCCAAAGTACCCTTCATCAGCACAGGGTCCTGCGGGACGACGCCGATTTGACGGCGGTAGCTCTTAAGGTCGAGCTGACGCAGGTCTGTGCCGTCTATCAGCACTGTCCCCTCCTGCGGGTCGTAGAAGCGCATCACAAGGTCTGCGATCGTCGATTTGCCGGCGCCTGTGGGGCCTACTATCGCAACTTTTTCTCCGGGTTTGATCTCAAAGCCAAGCCCCTTCAGCACGCTCTTGTCGGGCGTGTACTGAAAAAAGAGGTTGTCAAATTTGATGCCGCCGCTTATCTGCTTCACTATGGGATGTTTTGCAAGCGGAACTTCGTTTGCCTCGTCGAGTATCTCAAAGACCCTGTCCGCCGAGGCCGCACCCTGCTGGATGGTGCTGACTACGCGCGAGAGCACGCGCAGCGGCTGTACGAGAAGGCCGATGTAGGTGCAGAAGGCGATGAGCCCTCCTGCCGTAAGTTTGTTGCTTATGACGTCGCGGCCGCCTATCCAGAGGATTATGGCAAGCGCCATGATGAGGATGACCTCGACGATGCCCTCAAGCGCGCCGCGCACCTGCGTGCCCTTCATGAGCGCCGCGAAATGCAGGTTGCTCTCCTCTTTGAAACGCGCGTATTCCTCCTCCTCAGTGGCGAAGGAGCGGACTATTTTTATCGAAGAGACGGCCTCCTGGGCGATTGCCGCGACCATCGCGAGTCGTTCCTGTATGACCGTGCCGACCTTGCGCAGCTTTGAAGAGGCGGCGTCGATTACGAGCACCGCGATCGGGATGATGGTGAAGGTGGCAAGCGTGAGCTGCCAGTTCAGAAAGAGCAGGAAGCCTATTATCCCGATGAAGGTGCAGCCCTGCACGACGAAGTCGACGACGACGCTCGCCAATATGTTTTGCAGCGTAGAAACGTCGTTCGTTATGCGTGACAGAAACTCGCCGGAACGCTTGCTGTAGAGCGTGAGCAGCGAGAGCCGCTGCGTGTGGTCGTACAGTTCAAGCCGCAGGTCGATTACGACCTTCTGCCCGACCCATGTCATAAGATAGAGGTTGCAGTAGGCGAATATGGCCTTCAATATGTAAAGGATGACGACGCTTACGCAGAGGACGTTCAGCATGAACATTTCCTTGCGTATGAGCACGTCGTCGACTACGTTCTTTATGAGCCACGGCGGCATGACGCTGAAAAGCGCCGAGAATACCATGCAGATTATCGCGTAGGTGAGCCTTCTTTTATATGGCGCGCAGTATTTTAAAAGGCGCAGATAAGAGGCCCATTCCTCTTTTTTCGTAAGTTTCAGCATCAGGCAGCCTCCAATATTCTTTTGCTCCAAAAATCATATACGCCTTCGGAACCGAGCGTAAGGCGCGTGCTTTCCATCAGCGCGGCGGCCTCAGCGCGGCATCCTCCGTCGTCCGTCAGCCACGCGCGGGTGTATCGCAGCATGTTTTCCGTTGTGGCGCGCCCCTGTAACAGCTCTGGGAACATCTCGCGTCCGGCGAGGATGTTCGCCATCGCGTAGTGCTTAGTTTTTATTATCGCGCGTCCTATGAGCGCGGTCAGCGGGTTGAGCCTGTAGGCGACGATCATGTAGCAGCCAAGCAGAAGAGATTCAACAGTTATCGTGCCGCTTGCGCCGACGGCGCAGTGTGCGGCGGCCATCATGTCCCGGCCCGGGCCGTCGTAATAGGGGATGTTTTTTGCTGTGAACTCTTCGATCATGCTGTCTCGCACGGCAGGGTTCAGTCCAGGCGCTACAGAGAAGACCGGCTGCCAGCCGTCGCGGGCGAGCGTGTCCGCCGCCTCTTCCATCATCGGAAGCAGGGCGCGGATCTCGCTCCTGCGGCTGCCGGGCAGAAAGGCTATCATTTTATCTTTGTCGTAGAGGCCGTCAAGCGGCGTGGGCATTCCCTCTTTTTCGCGGAACTCCTCAAGAAGCGGATGGCCCTGCCAGTAGCTGGTGCAGCCGCGCGAAAGCAGAAATTCGTGCTCGAAGCGAAAGAGCGGCAGACATTCGTCTGTGTAACGCCTAAGGTCGTCGGCTCTGCCGCTGCGCCACGCCCATACGGAGGGAGGCGAGATGTAAAAGATGCGTCCCTTATAGCCGCGCGCGCGCAGCTTCGCTATTAGCCGCATGTGGAAGTCGGGGCTGTCGCAGACGACGACCGCCGACGGGTTCTCCTGCATTATGCGCGAGATCATCTCATTGAGCAGCGAATAGATAGACGGTATGGCGGCCAGAACCTCCGTGAGGCCCAAAAGCTGCAGGCGTTCTCCGTGCCACTGCACGTCGATGCCGGCGCGGCGCGACTCGATGCCGCCCATGCCCCATATAGCGCCGGTAAAGCCCGAGGCGCGCAGATGTTTTGCGAGGTTGGCCGTGTAGTGGTCACCGGAGGCCTCTCCCGAGCTTATAAAGATCGACAAACTTCCACTCCTATGACGGAAATATTTTCTTTTTCAGCGGCGCGCTGGAAGGCCTCAGGGTCAAGTATGAGCGTCCAGCCGGCGTGGAGCGCGAGGCAGTTCAGCTTGGCCTGCGCCATGTGCGTTATCGTATCGGGGCCGACCGTCGGGATGTCGTAGCGTTCGTCCTGGTCAAGGCGCATCATCTTGGCGACGGTGCCGCCGCGGCAGAGCGAGCCCGCGCGCAGAAGCGTAGCGTCCGTGCCCTCCATCGCCTCGACCGCGATTACGGAGCGTTTGTTTACTATGACGGTCTGCCCGAACGAAAGAGGAACGACCGCCTTGCATATCGAAAAGCCGTATTCCGCGTCGTCCAGTTCGTCTTTGGTGGGAGCGCGCCCCGCTATGTGGCCCTTGCGCGCCAGAAGGTCAGGCACGATGTCGCGGTAGCTCAGCACCTTGAAGCCCTCTTTTTCTAGGAATGATACGATCGCGCCAAGCAGTGAATGATCGTCGCGGAAGAGCAGCCCCGCAAGGAAGCGCTGTGTCGTGAGGTCGAAAAGCGAAGGCTTGAAGACCAGCGTCTTTGAGACGGTGCCGGCCATGATTATGCTTTTGACGCCGCGCTGCTTCATGTCCTTTATGGTAAAGCCGAAGTCGGGCTTTGTGATGTTGATGACGTCAAGGGCGTACTTTGAAAGCTCGCCTATACTTTCCCTGATGGAGTAGACGACGGGCGGGTTCCCGTTGTCTGTCAGCCTGCTCGCTATGACGACCGGGAGCGTTCCTTCGCCTGCGATTAGAGCTATTTGTTCTTCCACAAATGATTCCTCCCAAATACCTTTTATTCTTTCATAAAAATAACTTCTATATCAAGATTCTCACATCGCCGCCGATTTTATGGCACAAAAAAACAGTCGTCGGCCCGCGACATTAAATAAGTATAGCATATTGCGCCGTGAGTTCGGCTATGCGTTCGGGGAGATAAATTATAAGCCGGGGTTAGCCAAGCGCCACGTCAAGCACCATCATCACTGCGAAGCCGACGAGGAAGCCCGTCGTCGCAAGGTCGCCGTTGCCCGAGGCCTGGCTCTCGGGGACGGTCTCCTCGACTACGACGAAGATCATGGCTCCCGCCGCGAACGAGAGGGCGAACGGAAGTATGGGCTGCGCCACAAAGACGAGAAGCGCGCCGAGGAAGGCGAATATCGGTTCAACGATAGCGGAGAGCTGCCCGTAGAAAAAGGCCTTTGAACGTGAAAGCCCCTCGCGGCGCAGCGGCATAGAGACAGCGAGGCCCTCTGGAAAATTTTGCAGCCCCATGCCGAGCGCGAGAGTGAGCGCGCCGGCCAGCGCCGCCTGCGGCATTGAGCCGATCGCGCCGAAAGCGACGCCTACGGCAAGCCCCTCGGGGATATTGTGCAGAGTGATAGCAAGCACGAGCAGCGTAGTCCTGCGCAGACTGGATGGGGGGCCGTCAGGCGCGGTCTCAGCCATTGCGGGATGAAGGTGTGGAAGCACCATGTCGAGCAGCCGCAGCGAGAAGCCGCCGGCGAGAAAGCCAACAAGCGGAGGCAGCCATCCGGGATAGCCCAGCTGTTCGGAAACCTCTATAGCCGGCGCAAGCAGCGACCAATAGCTCGCAGCGATCATGACGCCGCCCGCGAAGCCCAGCATTACGTCCAGCACCTTTTGGCTGGGCTTGTGCGCGAAAAAGACGCCGCCCGCGCCAAGCGTCGTAAGTCCCCATGTAAAAATCCCCGCCATAAGCGCCTGCAGCGGCGCAGGCTGTGAAGCAAACCATTCCATCTAAAAAACCTCCGTAATTTTATCCTATATTCAATATGCGCTTCTGTGGTCCGCTTGCGCAAGAGGCTTCGTTCCGCCGTCTAACACAAGTAATTTAAAATAATTTTACATTTAACGCGGCGAAAGTCAATGACGATTTGCCGCGGCGCCAACGCGGGCATAAAACATCAAACCATAAAATACTAAACAAGAGACGTCCGGGCGGGCGTCTCTTGCCAGTGTTACGAGAGATGGTGCGATTAAATATTTTTATCTTGCTCTTTAGATATGCAGATCTTTTTTGATCTTGTCGGCGTCCGCGTCGATTTTTTCGTGGCAGTCGTGGAGATCTTCCTTCTGATGATGCAGGTGCTTGTCTATATCCTCATGCGCGTCGTGGAGATGTTTGTCGATGTCGACGTGGGCGTCGTGCAGGCGTTTTTCTATCCTTTCCCTGTCCTCGTGCAGATGCTCCCTCAGATGATGGAAATGTTTCTCAAACCAGTCCTTGATCTCATCGTGGAACTTATCGCTGTCGCCGTTGAGGCGCGTCGTAAAGAAATCAAAATCCTCTTTGTGCTGTTTTGCAAAATCATCGGAGAACGGGCCTGTGTGCTCCTGGAGAGCCTTGAGTCTTTTCTGAAGTTCGCCGTCGTTTGGAAGTGCCATAATAATTTCCTCCTTATTTTGTCTCTTTAGACTTTTATTTTTATCTCGCCGCTCTTTTCGCCGTAATAAAGAGCTATCTCCGGCTGACCTTTGATGCCTATGACCTCTTGCGGCCGCTGCGGTTTACCTGCAAATCTTCTCAAAACGGCCCCCTTCGGGCAACGTCATTATACTGAGCGCCCCGCGCGAAAAAGGCTTAAGCTGTCAGATTTATTATCTAAGTGATGTATAATGCGTGAAAGAGGTGAGTATTTACGTTATGTATTTAATTGAAACGACAGAAACATGGTTTAACGCTTATGTAGATTCATTCAGGATAAACGGCGAGCTTGCGCCGATGCTGGAACTCAAGCGAAAGCACAGCCGGCGCGTGCAGAAGCTTGCCTCGGCGATCGCCGAAGCGCTTGAATGGAGCGAGCCTCACGACGCGTGGACGGCTCATGCCGTGGGCCTGCTGCACGATACCGCGCGCTTTTCTCAGTACAGAGACTTCGAGACCTTTCAGGACAGCGCAAGCTTCGACCACGGAGAGCGCGGCGCCGAGATCCTCGAAAAGGAATTTGACTGGCTGGGGATAGAGGAGAGCGAAAAAAATAAAGTGCTGACCGCCGTGCGCTGGCACAATAAAATAGCCATCCCGCCGGAGCTTCCGCTTAGCTCCTATAAATGGGCGGCGCTTGCGCGCGACGCGGACAAGATCGACGTCTTCCGCATGGTGCAGTACAGGATAGAAAACGGGACCATCTACGATATGTTGCCGCGCCATAAAAAGGTATCGGGCCTCTCGCCCGCTTTGGTGGACGAAATAAGGACTACCGGACTTGGCTCCTACGCCAACGCGCGTTCGCTCCAGGATTACCGCCTGATACAACTGACATGGGCGCTTGACCTGAACTTCCCCGTGTCGGTCGTCACGTTAAAGGACGAAGGCATCTTTCAAAAAATCGCAGACGACCTGCGCCAGTATGGAATAGACGACCTGCTAGACCTCCTGATGGAAAAAATCGACAAAATTTAAAAGCTGCGGCCGGGCCGCAGACAATCAACAAGCCCCGCGCGTTGCGTGCGGGGCTTGTTGATTGAATTTTATCCTGCTTGAGATAAGCGGTTCTGTTTAGTTTGCTTCGAACATATCCTTGCCAACGCCGCAGACGGGGCAGACCCATCCTTCGGGGATGTCTTCAAAGGCTGTGCCGGGGGCTATTCCTGAATCGGGATCGCCGATTTCGGGGTCATAAACATATCCGCAGACGGTGCATACGTATTTTGCCATAATTTATTCTCTCCTTTGATTATGTATCGTTATTTTATTGCTTCAGATTACATATTCATTATAACAGTTTTAAATTAAATTTAAATAGTGTAAAAACACTGATTTAATGAATCCGTTAATCTT
This sequence comes from Cloacibacillus sp., assembly GCA_036655895.1. Lineage (NCBI taxonomy): Bacteria > Thermotogati > Synergistota > Synergistia > Synergistales > Synergistaceae > Cloacibacillus > Cloacibacillus sp. The sequence goes on from JAVVPF010000029.1 coordinate 15,273, forward strand.
TCAGCCCCATCTTCTGTAATAAGGTAATCGTCCTCAAGCCTCATGCCGCCCGTGCCTGGAATGTAGAGGCCAGGCTCGACGGTCACGACGTCGCCCGCTTGCAGGATAAAATCTTTTCGCGGCGAAAGCTGAGGCGCTTCGTGTATCTCGAGGCCGAAGGAATGACCGAGGCTGTGCGTGAAATATTTGCCGAGATTTTTTTCCTCAAAGATGGCAAGCGCCCTGTTGTGCGCCGCGGTGCCGGAGAGCCCCGGGGCAAGCATCGACGCGGCCTCAGCGTGCGCGCGCGCAACGAGCTCGTGCAGAGCGCATGCCTCTTCGGTCGGGCTTCCGATGAAGAAGTTCCTTGTGATGTCGCAGAAATAGCCGTTCCAGCGCGCCCCGTAATCGACGGTGGCCCATTCTCCCGCGGCCATCTCTTTTTCTCCCGCGCGTCCGTGCGGCATGACGCTTCGCTCTCCGGAGGCGACTATCATGTCAAAGCCGGCGGCTGCTCCCGCGCGGCAGATGTTGTAGTTCAGAAGAGATTCAAAAGCCTTTTCGGTCATTCCAGGCTTCACACAGTCAAGCGTCTCCATGAAGGCGGCCGCTCCTATTTGCGCGGCCTTTCGGATGTCCGCTACCTCCTGCGCGTCCTTTGTCCGGCGAAGTTCTGAGATAAGCTCCCCTCCGTCGGCCCATTTTCCGCGTGCGGCAAGTTTCTGCCATGAGGCGTGCCACGTCTTGGCCGATTCGCAGAGCATACGTTCCGCTCCGTGCGCCAAAAGGCGATCCCGCACGTCGCCAAGCAGGCTCTCCCTCTGCGGCAGCACCGCATGAGGCGACTGGCGCGCGCCCTGTTCTGCGTATCTTGCGTCTAATATGAGCTCCGGCTGCGCGTCTTTGTAGACCAAAAGCGCGCCGCTTGTGCCGCGAAAGCCGCTCATGTAAAAGAGGCTCTCCCAGTTGGCGTCCTCCTCTGTGAGTATCACGAAGGCGTCGGCCTCTTTTTCTTTTAATTTTGAAACGAGCCGCGCCGTGCGTAGAATTATATTTTTGTTCACAGCGCCGCCTCTTTTTCGCCCATCTTTAGCAGGCGCCACAGCTCTTCAGCCGGTTCCGGCACGGGAGCCTCAAGCGCCTCGCCCATGCGCCCTACCACGACGGAGGCGACATTTGCCTCTTGCAGCGAGCGCTGCGCGGCGCAGGCGTCTTCCTCAGGCACGACGGCGAGAAGGCTGCCCGAGGCTATTAGGCGCAGCGGGTCGAAGCCGAGTTTTTCCGCGGCGCGCCGCGTCAGCGGATGGATGGGAAGTTTTTCTTCGTCAAGTTCGGCGCGCAGGCCGCAGAGCGAGCATATTTCGTCAAGGCCGCCGCGAAAGCCTCCTTCGGTAGGGTCGTGCATGAACTTCGCCCATTTGCGCACGGCGCGCGAGTCGGCGAGCACGGCGGTGTGGTCGGCCCACGAAGCCGTTTCGCGAATCTCTTCGCCTGTCATGAACGAGGATAAAAGTTCCGGTTTGTCCTGCGCCAATATCGACATGCCCTCTATGCCTATGTGTTTTGTGACGATAAGCAGATCTTTCGTTCTGATGTCGGTTGCGCGCATCACCTTGTCGGCTGTGCCGATGAGCGCGCCCATGATCACAGGGCGGTCATATCGATCGTTGAACTCCGTGTGTCCGCCTGCGACCGCTATGCCCTGCGCGCGGCACTCTTCGTCTACCTCGCGCATAATGCGCGCCGCGCCCTCTTCACCGAAAGAGGGCGGCAGGATGAGCGTCACGGCGAGATAGGCGGGGTCTCCGCCCTTTGAGGCGATGTCATTTGAATTTATGCGGACGAGAAGCCGTCCCGCGCCGCGTTCGGCGCCTACTATGGGGTCTGAGGAAAAAATCAGGTACTTGCCTTCGGGCCATTTGACGACGGCGGCGTCTTCACCCACGGCGGGGCCAATGAGCAGTTCGGGGCGGCTTGCCCCTGTGAAGCTGAGGACGTTTTTTATGAGCGCCTTCGGCGAAAGTTTTCCTGACGGAAGGTTTTTGTTGTCTGTCATCTGTGTTCACCATTTTCTCTAGTTGAGCTGTATATGGTGAAATTATAGTATCAGTTGAAATAAAAGACAAATGAGCGTTTCTACTGCGCGGGCGGCTCCGCTTTGCGCATTGAAAAAAGGCAGCCGCAATAGTTCTGGCGGTAGAGGCCAAGGCGTCTGCTTTCGTCTACGGAGCGTTTGAAGCCGTCGTTCTTGCGCCATATTTTCTCAAGCCAGATGAGGCCGTGGCGCGCCGCTGTCTCCGCGCCGGTTTTGTTTATGTAGGCCGCGTCTTTATGCGGGCTTATGGTGAGTGTGGTGCAGAGGTGCGTGAAGCCGCCATTTGCCGCGGCTTTCGCCGTCTCTTCAAGCTGCAGCGCGATGCAGCGCCGGCACCGCAGGCCGCGCTCCGGCTCGCTCTCAAGGCCGCGCACGGCGTCAAACCACGGCTTTGGGTCGTAGAGAGCGGGCAGAAGAGGCGCTGCCGCGGCGTCAGCCAGCGTGCGCACCGCCTCCGCCCTCCTGTTGAATTCTTCTTCGGGGTGGATGTTACCGCCGTAGAAATATCCACAGACGGCATATCCATCCTCTATCAGCTCAGGCCACGGAACGCATGCGTCCGGCGCGCAGCATATATGTAATAGCAGCGCCGGTCTATTCATTTTATTCCGCAGGTGAAGCAGTCGTAGGTTCGTCTGCGCTTTCCGTATCCGGTGTGCAGGCGGCGGGCCTTTCCCGAGAGAGGCCGCTCTCGGGTTCGGGAAGAACGGGCGGTTCCGGCGCGGGCAGCGTCTTCACGGCGAAGATCAGATAGCCTGTGTGCCCTATCATCATATCCTGCGGGCGCACGCGGTTTGGCTCCGTCTTGTAGTAGCGCAGCATTATCTCGCAGACCTGAACGTCCGCAAAGCCGTATTCCTGAAGGGCGCGCAGAGTATCGGATATCTGATTGGTGGTAGGCACCAGTATCCCCAGATGATTTCCCGGCGCGAGCGCTTCGTAGGCCTTGTCTATATAGTCCCACGGCGTGGGCACGTCGAGAAAAACCGCGTCCGCGTTGCGTTCCTTGAAGCCGTCGTCCAGCGAGCGCACGTTGAATTCTATGCGGTGAGCTACGCCCCATTTCTCCGCGTTTTTCTTGGCCAGCGCGGAAAACTCCTCGCGGCGGTCGTAGGTGCAGACCTTGCCCGTGTCGCCTACAAAGTGCGCGAAGGTGCAGCAGAGGCTTCCGGAGCCTGTGCCGCACTCCACAACGGTGCAGCCGGGGAAGATGTTCAGGTGCTGAAGGATGAAGCCGGACTCTTTTGGGAAAACTATCTGCGTCTGTCTCTTGAGGCGGCGCGTGTACTCGCCAAGAGTCGGGCGCAGCAGATAGAAGAGCTCGCCCTTTGGAGTGTAGATGCCTTCGCCGAAGTCGTGTTCCATCAGCTCGTCGTGGCGTATCTGTCCGAAGTGCGTGCCTTGGCTTTGCCCCTGCTGCAGCTTCACAAGAAAGCTGTCGCCCTTTTTAGGATGCCAGATGAGAACTATCTCTCCAGCCTGGATCATTAAAGAAGTTCCTTTGCGGCTTTGGCTATGCCTTCGGCGTTTAGCCCCATATCCTCAAGCACGTCGGCGCATGAGCCCGAGAGGCCGTAGCGTGTGACGCCCAGGTTTTTTATCTTCACTGGCCTGCCTGCGCGCGCGAAGGCAAGAGCCGCCGCCGCGCCTATGCCGGTATCGGCGTTGTGGTCTTCGCAGGTTAGCAGCGGAAGGCCGCCGGTGAGCGCAGCAAGTTCGTCCGCGTCCATCGCCGTTGGCGTGGCGCAGTGCAGCACCTTCGCGCTGACGCCCTCTTTTGCAAGCGCGTCATGCGCGGCGACAGCGCTTCCGGCAAGATGTCCCATCGTTAAGATGACGACGTTGTTTCCGTCGCGGAGCTGGTCGATGGCGCCGTATTTAAATGTGTATCCTTCGCCGTAGAAGGGCGTTCCGTCTTCTTTTAGAACGACGGGCAGCACGCTGCGGCCCATCGCAAGGCATACGCAGCCCGGCTCCGTCATCATCCAGCGCGTGGCGCGGTCTGTCTGGTTCGGGTCGGCGGGGACTATTACCTTCCATCCGAAGGTGTTGCGGAAGAGGCCGACGTAGTCGATGCACTGATGCGTCTTTCCGTCTTCGCCGACGTCGAGGCCCACATGCGTCAGCACCGTCTTTGTGCCGGCGTGGTTTATGTCGTTGAGCCTCTGCTGGTTGTAGACCTCGTCGTTCGCAAAGACGCCGAAGTCGGCCCATACAGTGACAACTCCGGCGGCTGAAGCGGCGCCCGCCGTCGTCGCCGTTGAGTGTTCCTGGATGCCGGCCTCTATGAAGTTCTGCGGGCAGACTTTGGCGAAGCCGTCGACCTTTACGGAGCCTGCGAGGTCGCAGTCGAATACGAGGATGGGAGTGCGTCCCTCCTTGCCGAAGTTCAGCTCGCCGACCTCCGCGAGCGCCTTGCCGAATGCGCCGCGGTTGTCTTTTTTATCTTCCTTTGTATAGGTGTGAGGAACGCCTAGGTCAAGCGATGCCCTCTTGGGTGCGACGTCGCGTCCCACGGGCAGCGGCCCTTTGCGCTCTTCAAGCAGCAGGCTGAACTCTTCCATGCTGCCGCCAAGCTCGCGGAGCGCTGTTTCAAGCTTGTCGCCCGACGGCGCCTTGCCGTGGTAGTCAGGGATATTTTCCATGAAGGAGACGCCCTTGCCCATTATCGTTTTGCAGAGAATGACTGTGAGACGGCCAGATTCTTTCGCGGCCTTCATGGTGCTGTAGATGGCGCGGAAATCGTGCCCGTCGCATTCGGCCACATCCCAGCCGTCCGCCTTCCAGAGCGCGCGGATGTCGACCGGCATAACTTCGTCAAGGCGTCCGCTTATCTGGATATCGTTCCAGTCTATAAGGGCGGTCATATTGGAAAGTTTTTCTTTGGCGGCGGTGCGGCGCGCTTCGGCAAGCTGGCCCTTCACCTGCTCGCCGTCTCCCAGCACTACCCATGTGTGCGCCTTTGAACCGCGGGCGCGCGCCGCGAGCGCAAATCCAACTCCGGCGGAAAGTCCCTGTCCCAGATTGCCCGTTCCCCAGTCAACGCCGGGAACGTCGCGCTCGACATGGCCCTGATAGGGGCTGCCGGCTCTGCGGAAATTGGCCGCCATCTCGTGCGCGGGGAAGAAGCCGTATCCGGCAAGCGCCGCGTAGAAGCCGGCCGAGGTATGTCCGTGGCTCAGGACGATGCGGTCGCGCTCTTCATCGTCCGCCGAAGCGGGAGAGACGTGCGCCG